>JAJBVG010000068.1:0-17085 GCA_020859945.1 Clostridiales bacterium
CCGTAATACTCCACGGTGATGCGGTCCAGCACCTGGGCGTTGGCCCGGCCCGCCCGGACAGCGGCGAAGTCGCCCTCCACGGAGCGGATGGTTTTCTCCATACGGGCGTCGTATTCTTTTGTAAAGTCGTTCATAGTTCTGCCTCCTTTGGCTGAAATGCAATATAAATCAAGCTCAATTAGCTGACCACCGTGCCGATTTTCTCGCCCATGACCGCCCGGACGATGTTCTTGGGGTCCTTCAGGGCGAAGAGCAGTACCGGGATGTGGTTGTCCATGGAGAGGGAAGTGGCAGTGAAGTCCATCACCCCCAGGTGCTGGGACAGCACGTCGTCGTAGGAGATGGAGTCGTAACGGGTGGCGGTGGGGTCCACCACGGGGTCGGCGGTGTACACGCCGTCCACGTTCTTGGCCAGCAGAATGACGTCCGCGTCGATCTCCGCCGCCCGCAGCACCGCCGCCGTGTCCGTGGAAAAGAAGGGGTTGCCGGTGCCGCAGCCGAAGATAACGACACGGCCTTTTTCCAGGTGGCGGATGGCCCTGGAGCGGATATAAGGCTCAGCGATGGCCTGCATCTCAATGGCGGTCTGCACCCGAACGGGAACGTCCTTCTGCTCCAGCACGTCGGCCACAGCCAGGGCGTTGATGGTGGTGGCCAGCATCCCCATGTGGTCGGCCCGGACCCGGACCATGTTCTCGCCGCCGTCCTTTTTCCCGCGCCAGAAGTTGCCGCCGCCGACGACTACGCCCACTTGGACACCCAGCGCCACACATTCCTTGATGGCGTCGCAGACCTCGCCGATCACATCAAAATCCAATCCCTGCTTTTTGTCCCCGGCCAGGGCCTCGCCGCTGATTTTCAGGAGGACACGTTTGTATTGGGGTGTTGCCATATTTACCAGCTCCTCAAGTATTGTTATTTTGGGTTCCGTTCTTTTTTTCAAACGCATCTGCGGCAACCGCAGATATTTGACGTAACTATTCTAAACCATTTTCTCCTGTTTGGAAAGAGGGAACCATAAATTTTTTGAAAACTCCCAAAAATATGCCATGGGCTTGCCCTTTCGCCGGTTGGCGCAGGCCGTTTTTTCGCTCAGCGGTACTGGTTCAGGTACTCCTCCACAGAGCGGGTCATCTCCCTGGAAAAATCGGAGTTGTACTTGCGGTCGCAGAACCGGGCGGTCCAGGTCTCGTAATCCAGGGTCCCTCGGCGCTGGTCCAGCATCCCACGGCAGTCCCGCTCCTGCGGGTAGGTGTTTTCGCAGACGGTATACCCCTGGTCGAACCGGAGGGGCTTGGGCCGCTGGAGCTGCTGCTCGGTGGGGTAGCCAAAGACCACCATGGCCGCCGGGAGGACGTAGTCGGGCAGGTGCAACAGCTCCCGGTGCTGCTCGTACTGCTCCAGGATGTCCCCGATGTAGCAGGAGCCAACGCCCAGGCTCCAGGCGGCGGTGACGGCGTTCTGGGCGGCCACCGAAGCGTCCACCACTGCCAGCATCAGGTCGCCCACCCCCGGCTGTCGGTGCTCACACCCTGCCGTCTCGTAGCAGTCCAGCCACTTTTGGCAGTCCGCGCAGAAAATCAGCACCAGCGGTGCCTGGGCGATGAAGGGCTGGTTATCACAAGTGACTGCCAGCCGCTCTTTCAGCGCCTGGTCGGTGATGTCCAGCACGGTGTAAAGTTGCTGGCACCCGGCGCTGGGAGCCTCCGCCGCCGCGCAGAGAATCAGCTCTTTTGTTTGAGGGTCAATGGGCCGGTCCTGAAAGGCCCGGACTGATTTCCGGTCAAACAGCTCCCGCACCGCCGCAGGAGCATCGGCGTAAAGCCGCTCTCTGGTTTCGTTGTAGTGTTCCATAGGTTCCTCCAATCGCTGTATCATGAAAATTCCCCTGGCAAAGAGGGCTTCGCCAGGGGAAAAGAATCGTCAAAACGCCCCTTTGGGAGAATGTAAGATGGCGAAAAGCTATAAAAGCCCTCCGCAGGAGTTTTGTTGCGCAAGCAACAAAATAAAGTGCAATTCCGTGCTTTTAGCCGGGCATGTACCGGCAAAAGCACACAGGCAGGGAGGGGCAACGCCCCGGAAGTGCCGCTTGACGGCGGAGGCCCCAAACGTGCGAGCAGGGGACCCAGCCAAAGCCCAGCGAAGCGGGTTTGGCTGGGAGAGGAGCCGCAGCCGTAGTGAGCGACCTTTCGCGCTTTGCGCGGAAGGGAACGATACGGAGCTTGCGGCGACGAAGTGCGCTGCCGGGGCCGCATTTTCAATCCAAATGCGAGCATTTGGATTGAGCGCCGAAAGGCGCAATTCCCCTGGCAAAGAGAGCTTCGCCAGGGGAGAGAGGGTTATTTATTCGCTTTCCCCGTCGGAATCGGAGCCGGAATCCCCGGAGTCGCCGCCGGAAGAACCGGAGTCGCCGGAACTGCCGCCGGAACTGCCGGAATCACCGCCGGAGGAACCGGAATCGCCGGAAGAACCGGAGCTGCTGTCATCGGAGGAGGACCCGCCGGAGGAGCCGGAGCTGCTGTCGTCAGAGGACGACCCACCGGAGGAACCAGAGCTGCTGTCATCGGAGGAGGACCCGCCGCTGGAGGACGATTCACTGGAGCTGCTGCCGCTGGAGGAGGAACCGCCAGAGGAGCTGCTGCCGGAGGAACTGCTCCCAGAGGAGGAGCTGCCGGAGCTGCTGCTGCCGGACGAGGAAGAACCGCTGGACGAGCTGGAGCTGCCGGAGGAAGAGCTGCCCGACGAACTGGAGCTGCTGCTCGACGACGAGCTGGTACTGTCGTCAGAAGTCGAGCTGTCGGAGGAGCTGGAGCTGCTGCCCGATGCAGCGCGCACCGTGATGGTGATGTTCTTGGTGGCCTGGGTGTAGGTCTCAGTGGCAAAGGCAGTGACCTTGATGGTGGCGGTGCCCGCCCCAACGATGGTGACCTTGCCGTTGGCGTCCACTGTGACCACGTTGGTGTTGCTGGAGGCGTAGTCCAGCGCGCCGTCGCCGGTGGATTGGGCATCCAGATAGAAGGAGCCGTCGCCCACCGTCTTGGTGTAGGAGGAGGTGCCGGTGATGGTCTGGGCCTGCTCCACGGTGGAGGCGACGCCGCCGTAAAGAATTACATAGGTGCCAACTTCCACGTTTTCATACACCTGCTGGGCCAGGTCCAAGGGCATATTGATGCATCCGTGGGAGCCGGATTCCAGATAGACCTCGCCGCCGAACTCGTCCTCAGAGCGCCAGGTGGCGTCGTGGAGGCCGATGCCGCCATTAAAGGGCATCCAGTAGCTGACCCAGTCGTGGTAGTCCTCGCCGTTGAGCCAGCGGTCGGTTTCCATGGAGTCGATGGTGTACAGCCCCGTGGGGGTGGAGCAGCCAGTGGCCACGTCGCCGGAGCAGATGTCACCCTCTGCGATCAGCTCACCGTCCTTGTAGAGCCACAGGTGCTGGCTGTCCAGATCCACCTCCACATAGCTGCCGCCCAGGTCGGTGGTGCCCTCGATGCCTACCGAGGTGGAGGCATAGGGGGCGTCCCGCTGGCCGTCGGTCATGGTGTCTACACATTCGATGATGTCGTTGTACAGCGCGTCGGTGTCCACCGTCTCGTCCGAGGCGGGGACGTTGACCTCCACAAAGGTGCCGGTGCTGGTGACGAATTGAGAGGTGGAGTTGTCGTGGACAGAGTAGGTCTCGTACATCTGCGTCACATAGGACTGGAGCCGGTCTCCGTTGACGGCGATGGAAATGCCGTCGTCCGCCACATAGAGCCACTGGCTCAGCAGGTCATAGCCGATCTCCTCGGTGCCGTTGATGTCCGCGCTCTCCACGGAGTAGGTGTAGACGATGCTCAGGTTCAGCTTGGTGTTGGCGTCCTCCAGAGCCTGCTGCATCTCTTCGCTCTCGGCGGTGCGAATTTCGGTCCCGTAGAGGCCGCTTTCCACCACGTCCAGCGTCTCCGCCAGGGTGCTGGCCTGCTGCGCGATGGCGGCTGCCAGTTCCTCGGCGTCTACGGTGCCGCCTACGGTCTCTTCCTCGACGGTGAACTTGCCCAGGGTCTCGCTGTAGACCAGCTTGGCGTCCACCGGAGTGACCCCGGACAGCGCGTCCAGCTCGTCCCAGGCCGCGACCACGGTGGCCAGCGCCGCCTCATCGTAGGTCAGCAGCGTTTCATCCGTCAGCTCCAGGTCAGCGGCGGACAGCTCTGCCGCGTCAGTCTTGTTCTGGGTGCGCACCAGCTTTTTCAGCTGGTTGTTGGCGCTGACATCCAGCGAAATTTCCTCACCGGTGACGGTCTGCTCCGAGTCGGCAAACTGCACGGTCAGCGTGTACGCCTCCGCCAGGGCGGAAATTTTGGCCTCTGCTTCCTCATAGGTCAGGCCGGACACGTCCACGGAGTTCACCGTGGTGCCCTCATAGAATGTCTTGCCCCGGTTGGTGGCCAGCGTCAGCCGGACGGCCACAAAAATCAACAGGCCCACAATGATGGCGACGATGATGACCAGCGCGGCGACCATGGCGGTCAGCCGACTTTTTTTATCTTTTCCCATTGTACTATCCCTTACCTTATTTACGCTCTCGGCCCGATAGGGGCTGGTGGAACCGGTCAGGACCCGTAGGTCACAGGGGCCTCCAGCCCCAGATAGGTCAGGAAATCCGTGATGGAGTTCTTTTCCTTTTTGCTCAGCGAATCGTTGTAGACGAACAGGTCGAAGCCGATGACATAGTCGCTGCCCTCCACCACAATGTTGCCGGTGAGGATGGTGACGTCACACTCCTCGTCCTCGTCGTAGTAGGCCAGGCCGCCCACACAGGCGGAGCCGTCCGCCGCCGTGACTACCTCGCTGGCCTCCTGGGTCAGCACATACTCGTAATCCTCCACAAAGGTGCTGGAGAAAATCTCCAGATTCTCCTGGGTGATCTCCTCGATGGAGCGGCCATCGGTGATGATGTTGGAATACTCCATCTGGTAGTTGGAGGTGTACATAAAGATGTCTACCACGCCGTTGGAGCCGGTCTCCACCTCCACGGTGTTGTACTTCTTCATCACGGGGATGGTGGCGGTGACACCGTCGTCAGTGACCATTTCCGTGGACACCAGCCGGTCATAGCCGTCGATGGCCGTGGTCTCCAGCTCGTCGGACACTTCGGTCTCTTCCTCGTCGTCGGTGAAGAAGTCCTCGTAATCCTCGTCGCTGTCGTCCTCCTCGTCCTCTTCTTCGTCGTCAAAGCCTTGCAGGTAGTTGCGGCAGATGATGGCGTCCATAAAGACGGTGAACACGTCCTCGGACATGGTGGAATACTCGGTGGCCTCCTCCGGCACCTCGATGGACAGGTCAGCCCCCTCCTCTGTTGGGTAGACGTTCAGGCAGTAGTTGACGCTGTCGTCCCGCCGGTCGGTCAGGTCCAGGGTGTAGCCGGAGGTTTCGTCGCCACAGGTGACCAGCTTCATGGTCCAGTCGTTCCAGTCGCCGTAGGCATCCAGCTCGGTCAACTCCTCATAAGTCTCCTCGAAGTCATACCAGATGGTGTCCATCAGGTCGGACATGGTCCAGCCGGAGGCGTCCAGCAGGGCGCTGAAATTCTGGTCGATGTAGTCGCTCAGGAAGGTCTGATAGGTGGATTTATCCTCTACCAGGCTCTCGTAGACCTCCAGCAGCTGGGTCTGCAAGTCGCCCAGCCCCAGGCTCAGGGTGCAGGTGCTGGAGCTGGTGGAGACCTCGTCCGCCGTGTCCTTTTTGATGCTCTTATAGACGTTCTCCAGCAGCTCTTTCACCGCCGCGAAGCCGTCGCCGTCCAGGGTGGCCCAGGGGTCCTCCTGGAGGGAAATGGAGATGTAATCCGTGGGGAAACTCTCCGCCAGGTCCGCCAGTTCCTCTACAAAGTAGTCGCTGTCCACCTCGTCAGTGTCCTTGAACCGCTCGGAGAGGTAGTTGGACGCTGTCACCACGTCCACATAGAGGGTGTCTCCGTCCACGAGCATGGTGGTCAAGGTCTCGCCGTTGGCCATGGTCACGGTGAGGGATGCCTGCTTTGCGCTGGCGTACCACGCCCCGGTCAGGGTCATATTGGTAGACGCTGCTTCACCGGTCTCCTCGTCCAGAGAGTTGACTTGCAGCATAAAGGTGAAGTCCTCCAGAGCCTGTACCGCCTCGATGGTCTCAAACACGTCCAGAGCGGTCTCGCTGGCGTAGGTCTTGGTGACGGTAGTGGAACCGGCGGAGCTGTCCGCAGAGCCGTCTCCGCTGGAAGAGCCGCCGCAGCCCGCCAGGGACAACACCATCGCCAGGGCCAGCACAAACGCAATGATTCGATTTCGCATAAATTTCTCCTTTATATCCTTATTGTGTCCAACTTTTCAGGGGGAAAGTCACTTAGACCTGTTATTGTACCACAATAAAGCATACGGGCAAAAAAAGCAATACCAATTTGTAAATTTTTAATGGAGATTTCATCAACGCCCGGTTACGCCCAGTTTTCCGCCCGGGCCAGCTCCACCAGCACCTCCACCATCTTCCGCAGGGAGGCCACCGGCAGATATTCGTAGACACCGTGGAAGTTGACGCCGCCAGTGGAGAGATTGGGGCAGGGGAGACCCATGTAGCTCAGCCGCGCCCCATCGGTGCCGCCCCGGATGGGGACGACCTTCGGCTCCACGCCCACCGCCCGGTAAGCATTGCCCGCCCGATGCACCAAATCCATGTGCTCCGGCTCGATTTGCTCCCGCATGTTGTAGTACATATCCCGGATGCGCAGCTCCACCCGGCCCGGGCCGTAACGCCGGTTCAGGTAGTCCACGATGGAACGAAGCAGCTCCTTGCGCGCCTCGAATTTCTGCCGGTCGTGGTCCCGCACCAGCAGGCTCACCATGGCCTTCGTCTCGTCCCCCCGGATGTCGCAGACGTGGAAGAAGCCTTCGTATCCCTCGGTGTGGGCGGGCGTTTCCGCCGGGGGCAGCAGATTCACGAACTCGCAGGCCATCAGCGCCGCGTTCACCATCTTGTCCTTGCCCTCGCCGGGATGGATGTTCCTGCCCCGGAACAGCACCCCGGCGTTGGCGGCGTTGAAGTTCTCAAACTCCAGCTCTCCCAGGGCGCCGCCGTCCACGGTGTAGGCGTATTCCGCGCCGAAGTGCTCCAGGTCGAAGTGGTCCACCCCCGCGCCGATCTCCTCATCGGGGGTGAAGGACAGCCACAGGGGGCCGTGGGCGATCTCCGGGTGGGCGAGCAGATACTCCGCCGCGCTGACGATCTCCGCCACGCCCGCCTTGTCGTCCGCGCCTAACAGGGTCGTACCGTCGGTGACGATCAGCTCCTGTCCCATGTAGTTTTTCAGGCTGGGGAAGCTGGCAGGGGAGAGGACAACGTCCTCTTTTTCGTCCAGTACGATGTCCTCTCCGGTGAAGGTGACGATGCGGGGCCTGGCGTTGGCTCCCGGTGCGTCGGGGGAGGTGTCCATATGGGCGATAAAGCCCAGAGGCGTGACTCCCTCACAGCCGGGCGTGGCGGGGAGCAGGGCGTACACATAGCCCCATTCGTCCCGCCGGGCCTCCAGGCCCATCCCCCGCAGCTGGTTGCAGAGGTGGTCGCCCAGCGCCAGCTGCTTGGCGGTGCTGGGGAAGGTGTCGCTGTCCTCCGCCGACTGGGTGTCGTAGGAGACATAGTCTAAAAAACGGTTTACTACATCCATGAATCTTGCTCCTCTTTCTTGACGGGGCGTGTGCTTCCGTCTAAAATAATAGCTAAACACGTATTTTACCACAAAGGAGGCCGTTTGGCTATGGCAGAGACCAGAGAATTTCGCTTTTCGCCTCAGGAGGACGCGTCTCCCCTCTACGGACGGGCCTGGTGGCCGGAAAATGGCGAGGTCATTGGCCTGGTGCAGCTGGTCCACGGCCTGAACGACCGGGTGGATCGCTATGACCGCTTCGCCCGGCGGCTGGCCGACCGGGGGTTTCTGGTCTTTGGGGAGGATCACCTGGGCCAGGGAAAAAGCGCCCGGCGCGCCCGGCAGCTGGGCTACACCGCCCCCTCTGGCGGCTGGCAGCTGATGTCTGAGGCGGTCTATTTCCTGGGAAAACAGGCGCAGACCCGCTATCCCGGCAAAAAGTGGTTCGTGGTGGGCCACTCCATGGGGTCGCTGCTGGCCCGCACTTGCCTCATCGACCACCCGGACGCCTTCGACGGCTGCGTGTTCACCGGTACCAACAGCCCGCCCGTCCCGGCGCTGAAAGCGCTGCTGGCGCGCTGCCGGGAGGAGGAACAGCGCATTGGTCCCACCGGGCGGAGCCGGGAGCTGGCGACGCTGATTTTCACTGACGTGCTGCATTTCGACCCCGCCGCCGACGCCATGACTGAGGACGGGAAAATAGACCTGCTGTGTTCGTTTATCCCCACAGTGCGGCTGTTTGAGGACTTTTTCGAGGGACTGCTGTACCTCCGCCAGCGGGAGACAGAGGGTTACGCCCACCCGCCCGTGCCGCTGCTTCTGCTCTCCGGGGCGGAGGACCCCACCAACGGCCAGGGCCGTGGGATGTTGAAAACGGCGGAGCGGTTCACGCAGTTGGGATTCCCAGATGTGGAGACCCGGCTGCTGGACGGTTTGCGGCACGAGCTGCTCAACGGCTCCGGCGGGGAACCGGTGCAGGAATTAGTGGAGCGCTGGCTGATTAAAATTAGCAATTAGCAATGTGCAATTAAGCTGTTGGCTATTAGCTGTTAGCCATTAGTCTGGATAGTGCTTGCTGTCTCGTCAGCATTTTGCCCAGCCATGTGCTGGAAACCCCCGCCATTGCAAATTGCTAATTGCACATTGCAAATTGAGAAAGGGCAAGGCTTGCGACAGCCTTGCCCTTTTTGCGTTTGCTGTGTATGTGTGGGGGAACTTAAATCGCGGTGATGTCCACCGGCACCAGCTTTTCGCTGCGGCCACGCTCCCGTGCGGTCAGAATGGCGTGGGCGGTGTCGATGGAGGTCAGGCACAGGACGGAATGTTCCACCGCCATGCGGCGGATTTTCCAACCGTCGCCGTCCTCCCGCTTGCTGCGGCGGGGGGTGTTGACGATCATGTCGATGGTGCCGGACTGAATCATGTCCTGCATGTTGGGGTGGGCCTGGCCCATCTTGTTGACCATCTTGACGGTGACGCCGGCTTTGGTCAGAAACTCATAGGTGCCCCGGGTGGCGTACAGCTCGATGCCCAAATCCTCCAGTTCCCGGGCGACGCTGAGGGCTTCGCCCTTGTCCTCGTCCTTGACGGTAATGATGACCCGTCCGCCCTTCTTGGGGACCTTCATGTTGGCGCCCTTGAAGGCTTTCAGCAGAGCCTGGGGGAAGGTCTCGGCCACGCCCAGGCACTCGCCGGTGGACTTCATCTCCGGCCCCAGGTTGATGTCCACATCGGTCAGCTTCTCGAAGGAGAACACCGGCATTTTCACGGCGAAGTAGTCCGCTTCGGGGTAGATGCCCGTGCCGTAGCCCAAATCCTTCAGCTTCTGCCCCAGCATGACCTTGGTGGCCAGGTCGATGATGGGCACGTTGGTCACCTTGGAGATATAGGGGATGGTGCGGGAGGAGCGGGGGTTGGCCTCGATGATATACACCGTGTCGTTGTAGATGATGAACTGCACATTGATGAGGCCGATGACCCCCAGGTGCTTTGCCAGGTTCTTGGTGTGGCGGAGGATGGTCTGCTTGTGCTTCTCGTCGATGTGCAGGGGCGGGTAGACGGCGATGGAGTCGCCGGAGTGGATACCGGCCCGCTCCACGTGTTCCATGATGCCGGGGATGAGGATGTCCTCCCCGTCGAACACGCCGTCCACCTCGACTTCACGGCCCATCAGGTACTTGTCGATGAGAATGGGATGCTCCTGGACGGTCATGTTGATGATCTTCATGAAGTCCACGATGTTCTCGTCCCGGTAGGCGATTTCCATGCCCTGTCCGCCCAGCACGTAGGAGGGGCGCACCAGCACCGGATAGCCCACCTCGTTGGCGGCGGCCAGCGCCTGCTCAGTGGTGTAGACCGTCCGGCCTGCGGCCCGGGGAATTTCGCACTTGCGGAGGATCTCATCGAACCGCTCCCGGTCCTCAGCGGCGTCCACGCCGTCGGCGGAGGTGCCGAGGATGGGTACGCCCATATCCGCCAGGGCCTGGGCCAGCTTGATGGCGGTTTGCCCGCCGAACTGGACCACAGCGCCCCAGGGGTGCTCCAGTTCCACCACATGCTCCACGTCCTCGGCGGTCAGCGGCTCGAAGTACAGCTTATCCGCGATGTCGAAGTCGGTGGAGACAGTCTCCGGGTTGTTGTTGATGATGATGGTCTCAAAGCCCTGGCGTTTCAGCGCCCAGACCGAGTGGACGGAGCAGTAGTCGAACTCGATGCCCTGGCCGATGCGGATGGGGCCGGACCCCAGCACCAACACCTTCTTTTTGCCGGTGAAATCCACAATGGCCTCGTTTTCCACGTCGTAGGTGGAGTAATAGTAAGGGGTCTCCGCGTCGAACTCAGCGGCGCAGGTGTCCACCATCTTGTAGGTGGGGTGGATGCCGTAGCGCTTGCGCAGGTCCCGGATCTCTTTCCGGGTGGAGCCGCACAGCTCCGCGATAAAGGAATCACCGAAGCCCAGTTCTTTGGCGTAGCGGAGCCGGGCGCTGTTGGGGACGCCCTGCTTCAGCTCGTTCTCCATCTGGATGATGATGTCCACCTGGTCCAGGAACCAGATGTCGATTTTGGTGATGCGGTTGATCTCCTCCGGGGTGATGCCCCGGCGCAGGGCTTCGGCGCAGGCGAAGATGCGCTCGTCGTCCACCACGCTGAGCTGTTCCCGGATGCGCTCGGTGGACATCTCCGCCAGCTTGGGCATACGCAGGGAGTAGACGTTCTGCTCCAGGCTGCGCACCGCCTTCATCAGGGCGCTGGCGAAGGAGTTGCCGATGGCCATGACCTCGCCGGTGGCCTTCATCTGGGTGCCCAGCTTGCGGCTGGCGGTGGTGAACTTGTCGAAGGGGAGGCGGGGGATTTTCAGCACGCAGTAGTCCAGCGTCGGCTCGAAGCAGGCGGTGGTTTTGCCGGTGACGGCGTTGGGAATTTCGTCCAGAGTGTAGCCCAGGGCGATTTTCGCCGCGACCTTGGCGATGGGGTAGCCGGTGGCCTTAGACGCCAGAGCGGAGGAACGGGACACACGGGGGTTGACCTCGATGACCGCGTACTCGTAGGACTCCGGGTTCAGGGCGAACTGGCAGTTGCAGCCGCCCTCAATTTCCAGGGCGGAGATGATGTCCAGGGCGGCGGTGCGGAGCATCTGATACTCCTTGTTTGCCAGGGTCTGGGTGGGGGCTACCACGATGGAGTCGCCGGTGTGGACGCCCACGGGGTCCAGGTTCTCCATGCCGCAGATGGTGATGACGTTGCCAGCGGAGTCCCGCATGACCTCGAACTCGATTTCCTTCCACCCGGCGATGCAGCGCTCGATGAGGACCTCGTGGACGCGGGACAGGTTCAGGCCCCGGTCACAGATTTCCCGGAGCATATACTCGTCATAGGCGATGCCGCCGCCGGTGCCGCCCAGGGTGTAGGCGGGGCGGACGATGACGGGGTAGCCGATGGAGTTGGTGAACTCGATGGCGGATTCCACGTCATGGACCACCTCGGAGGTGACGCAGGGCTGGTGAATGGACTCCATGGTATCCTTAAAGCCCTGGCGGTCCTCGGCCTTGTGGATGGACTCGGCGGAGGTGCCCAGCAGCTTGACGTTGTACTTGTCGAGGGTGCCGTCCTCATAGAGGTTCATGGCCAGGTTCAGCCCCACCTGACCACCCAGGGTGGGCAGCACCGCGTCGGGCCGCTCCTTCTCGATGACCTCCTGGAGGGTGTAGACGTTCAGCGGCTCGATATAGACGTGGTCGGCGATGTCCTTGTCGGTCATGATGGTGGCGGGGTTGGAGTTGACCAGCACCACCTCCACGCCCTCCTCTTTCAGGGCGCGGCAAGCCTGGGTGCCGGCGTAGTCGAACTCAGCGGCCTGGCCGATGATGATGGGGCCGGAGCCGATGACCAGAACTTTTTTGATGTTTGCATCCTTCGGCATAGGTCAGCACGCTCCTTTCTTATGACGCTCGATCATATCCAGAAATTCGTCAAACAGGTAATCCGTGTCCACCGGGCCGGGGGACGCCTCCGGGTGGAACTGGACGGTAAAGATGTTCTTGTTTTTGTACCGCAGGCCCTCGATGCTGCCGTCATTGACGTTGACGTGGCTGATTTCCGCCACCTCCGGGTCGATGCTCTCCCGCATGACCACATAGCCGTGGTTCTGGCTGGTGATAAAGCAGCGGCCCTTTGCCAGGTCCCGGACGGGGTGATTGGCTCCCCGGTGGCCGAAGTGCATTTTCCGGGTCTGTGCGCCGGTGGCCAGGGCCATGAGCTGGTGGCCCAGGCAGATGGCGAAGATGGGCAGGTCGGAGTCGTAGAGCTTTTTCACCTCGGCGATGATGTCGCCGCAGTCGGCGGGGTCGCCGGGGCCGTTGGAGAGCATGACCGCGTCAAAGCCGCCGTCCAGAATCACCTGAGCGGGGGTGTGGGCGGGGTAAAGGGTGATGTCCAGGCCCCGGTCGTTCAGCCGCTTGATCATGTTGGTCTTTTGACCGTAGTCGTACATGGCCAGCTTGTAGCCAGGGCCGGGGTAATGCTCCACCTCGGGGATGGTGACCCGCTCCACCGTGCCAGAGACCCGGTAGCGGCGGATTTTTTCCAGACACTCCCCTACATGAAAATGCTCCGCGCAGGTGATCATGCCGTTCATAACGCCCTGTTTGCGGAGGATGCGGGTGATGGCACGGGTATCGACATTCTGGATGCCGGTGATGTCGTGCTCCACCAGATAGTGTTCCAGCGTGTCCTCGCAGCGGAAGTTGCTGCCGCGGGGGGCCAGGTGCCGGACGATGAGCGCCTCCGCCCAGGGCTGGCGGCTCTCGCTGTCCTCGTGGTTGACGCCGTAGTTGCCGATGAGGGGGTAGGTCATCACCACGCCCTGCCCCGCGTAGGACGGGTCGGTGAGGATCTCCTGATAGCCCACCATAGAGGTGTTGAACACCATCTCACACACGCAGTCGCGGGTGCTGCCGATGCTCTCCCCCACAAAGGTCTGTCCGTTTTCCAGGATCAAAATCGCCTTCATAGATTGAAAATCCGCCTTTCTCCTTCTCGTGTCCATGGTTATAATGTCCGCGTTTGAAAAAAGGAGCCGCCGCCTCACCCTGATGTGTGTGCGCACTGCCCCCTTTGCTGTTTTGGTGTATTATGACACAATTCTGCCGGGTTTGCAAGTTTCCGTACACACTTTTTGCTGTTTTCTCACTTCCACCAAAAGTCTGCGGCATAACGCGGCGGCTGTTTGGACAAGATAACGACAGAAAAAGGAGCCGTCGGCGGTCACGTCGGCGGCGAACCGCTGAAAAGATGGGAGGACGGTTCATGGCGGTTTGTTTTGCGCGCACGGTGATCCTCTACCTGCTGCTCATCACCGCGATCCGGCTGATGGGCAAGAAGCAGGTGGGGGAGCTGGAACCGGCGGAGCTGGTGTTGACCATGCTGGTCTCCGACCTGGCCTCGGTGCCCATGCAGGACTTCGGCATCCCCCTGCTGTTCGGGGTGCTGCCCATTTTGATTTTGCTGTGCCTGACCATGATCTTCTCGGTGCTGACCATGAAGAGCGTCCGATTCCGGGCGCTGCTCTGCGGCAGGCCCAGCCTCATCGTGGACCACGGGACGCTGGTGCAGCAGGCCATGGACCGCAACCGGCTGACGGTGGACGAGCTGCTGGAGGAGCTGCGGCGGCAGGGCGTCACCGACATCTCCTCGGTGAAGTACGCCGTGCTGGAGGACTCTGGCCAGGTGTCGGTCATCCTCTACAGTGCCAAAGCCCCCGCCACGCCGGAGCAGCTGGGGCTGGCCCCGGAGGAGGACGGTCTGCCCAGAATCATCATCAACGACGGGCGGCTCATCCGTCACAACCTGGAGCAGCTGGGCAAGACCGACGCTTGGCTGAAGAAGATGCTCCGCAAACGGGGGTATCAGGACATCCGAAGGGTGTTTTTGATGACCCTGGATGAACAGGATAACATCTATCTGGCCCCGAAGGAGGACCTGTCATGAAGCGGCTGTGGATCGCCATTGGAGTGCTGGCGCTGCTGCTGGCGGGGTCGCTGTGGAACACCGCCCGGGTGACGCGGGTCTCGGAATCTCTGACCGCCGCGCTGAACCAGGCGGAGGCCGCCGTCGCGGAGGACGACTGGGACACAGCGGAGGAACTGACCCAGCAGGCCCTGGAACAGTGGGCGGCGGCGGAGCCGTGGCTGGCCTTCGTCCTCTGCCACGAGAACACCGATGAAGTCACCACTGGGTTTCAGGAGGTGCTGGGCTTCCTCCAGTATCGCTCCGCCCCGGAGTACGACAGCGCCAACGGCGCGCTGGTGGCCCAGGTGGAGCATCTGGCGGAAATTGAGGCACTGAACTGGAAGAATGTGCTATAACCGCGGCTGAATCGCTATTCGTCCCGGCAGAGAAGCCTCCGCTGCCCCTCGCTGTGGGGAGTGGCCGCCACGTAGACGTAGTGCATCCCCCGAAAGGCGTTCCGCGCCCCGCCGTGGAAGCGGACGCCGCCAAAGAGGGCAATCAAATCCGCCGCGTTGTCCGCCTGTTCCAGCGCCGCCAGCCGCCGGGCGATCCATCGCAGGTTAGCGGCCTTTTCCGGGCTGTCCGGCAGCACCTTCTGGTTTGCCTGCACGGAGCGGAGAAGCTCCTGCATCTGTCCGCGGATGTCCTCCGCCTCTCGGACCTGTTGTTTTGTACCACGCATACCGGTTTAAAACAGCAGCTCCGGCGACTGCTCCACCACCTGGTAGAACGGCGTATCCAGGTGGACGTAAAAGGCCAGATAGAACAGCATTTCCTTTGGTCCCTGCTTTTCCGGCAGCGCTCGCCCGATGACGCGGGCCAGGCTTGCGCTGTCCCCCGTCTCCCAGCAGCAGTTGGCAATGCGCTCCACCTGCCGGGCGACGCTCTGAGGCCGCTGCCCCAGCTGCTCCGCAACTGCGGGGTACACGTCCTGGTTGACCTGGATCTGGCTCATGGGTATCTTTTTCACAAACAGCAGCTCTATCACCTGGTCAACGGCGCAGGCCAGCGCGGTGACGCTGCGCCGGGTGGGGCCGAGGATCGTGCGGATGACCGCCTCTGACTTTGTCATAAGAACGCTCCTTTTCAGCGGATTGCCCTTATGATATAATAGCTTTACAGGAACGCGACAGAATACGACATAATACGACAAATTATTTCGCGTTAAAAAAGCGCCAACGGGGAGGCTGACCGACAAACGGACAGCCTCCCCGAAGCGTTGATACATTATAAATAAGTAAATAAGAATATCACATATCGCATTGCCTTGCCGGGCGCTGCGGAAACGTATCACTCAGAAATCAGATAGCTCAGCGTCAGCAGGGAATCGGCGAAGTGAACGCTCTCCACCACCACATTGGAGTCACTGACATCCAACTCGATATTGGTGAAGTTCCAGATGCCCCGGACGCCCCCGGCGATGAGCCGCTCCGCCACGCTCTGGGCGGCGTACTTGGGTACAGTCAGCACCCCGATGCTGGGCTTGTGCTCCGCCAGGTAGTCGTCCAGGCTGTCCATGCTGTAGATGGGGTAGCCGTTCAACACGGTGCCCACGATTTTGGGGTCCACATCGAACGCTGCGGTCAGGCATACGCCGTTTTTATTGAAGTGGAAGTTGCGCATCAGCGCCCGGCCTAGGTTGCCCGCCCCCACCAGGACGGAGGTGTAACCGGCGTTCATGCCCAAAATATCAGAGAGCGCCTGGCGCAGGTCGGTGACGTTGTAGCCATACCCCTGCTGGCCGAACTCGCCAAAACAGCTCAGGTCCTGACGGATCTGGGAAGCGGTGACGCCCATGCTCTCCCCCAGCGCGGAGGAGGAAATGCGCACTGTGCCCTCTCGATAGAGTGTGTCCAGTGTGCGGTAATAACGGGGGAGCCGTCGGATGACTGCGTTGGATACCTTGCCCTTTTTCATATTCAATAGCGCTCCTATCTGTGTGGTTACCTTCCTTTATGTGACCTAACCTTTTTCTGTTTCTCTATTTTAATAGATTCCCAGAAGTTTGTCAACTTTTTAACGAAGATTTTCTCGACATTTTTGCGGAAATCTTAGAAAAAAGATATTAATAGAAGTGAAGAACCAATACAAAACGTAGAATAGCGGAGTAAAATTACAAATCGCCGCTCTCTCCCTGTGGCGGAGAAAAAAACGCCGCCCGCTTTCGGACAAAATGCCGCCTTTGGGGAAATTGGCGTTTTGCCGATTGCAAAACCTTTCGGCAACAGGTACAATAAATTCATCGGCAGTTTCACGGCGCGACAGCACAGACAAGGAGAAACAGTATGGATTTTAACATGGGATACCAGCTTTTGTGGCTGTTTTTCATCTATTCCCTTTTGGGCTGGGTGGGCGAGTCTATTTACGCTGCCGTCCGGCAGAAGCAGTTCGTCAACCGGGGCCTGCTGAACGGCCCCCTGTGCTGTATCTACGGTGTGGCGGCCCTGGTGTTCTCCCTGGGCTTGCAGGAGCTGGACACCGCGCCGGTGTTCCTGTTCCTGGGTTCGGCGATCCTGGGCGGGCTCATTGAATGGCTGACAGGCCGTCTGCTGGAGCGGTTCTTCCACCGCCGCTGGTGGGACTACTCCCGTCGTAGGTTCCAGCTGGACGGCTACGTCTCGCTGGAGTCCTTCCTGCTGTGGGGCGTAGGCGGCACGCTGGGTATCCTGTTCGTCAACCCCCTGCTGCTGAAAGGCTTTGCCATGCTGCCCCAGCGGGTGGTGCGGATCGCGCTGCTGGTGGTGCTGGGGCTGAGCATCGTGGACGCTGTGGGGACGGTCTGCGCCCTGTTGGGCATGGAGCGCCGGGAGCGGCAGCTCCAGCAGGAGATCAACGCCCGGTTGCAGGAAAGCTCCAACCGGCTCAACGCCTGGATCGTCCGCCGGGTCAGCCGGAGAATGAAGGCCGCTCACCCCAGCGCCGCC
>JAJBVG010000068.1:17185-20880 GCA_020859945.1 Clostridiales bacterium
CGCCGCCCATCGGACAAGACGGTGTTCGCCTCCGGCTGCGGCTTTTATAAGGTGGTGTGGCTGTTCGTCCTGGGGTCCCTGCTGGGGGACATTGTGGAGACCATTTTCTGCCGCTTTTCCATGGGCTACTGGATGAGCCGGAGCAGCCTGGTCTGGGGGCCGTTCAGCATCGTCTGGGGCTTCGCCCTGGCGGTGGGCACCGTTATGCTCTACAACTACCGGGACCGCTCCGACAGCTTTCTGTTCCTGTTCGGCACCTTTTTGGGGGGCGCGTATGAGTACCTGTGCAGTGTCCTCTCCGAGCTTGCCTTTGGCAAGGTGTTCTGGGACTACAGTGAGATCCCCTTCAACCTGGGCGGGCGCATCAACCTGCTGTACTGCTTCTTCTGGGGCATCGCGGCGGTGCTGTGGCTGAAATATGTCTATCCCATCGCTGCCAAGTGGATCGAGCGCATCCCCATCCGGGTGGGCACGGTGCTGACCTGGGTGATGGTGGTGTTCATGGTGTGCAATATGGCGGTGTCCTTCCTGGCGCTGGTGCGCAGTTCCCAGCGGGAGGCCGGCGTGGAGGCCGCCAACATCGTGCAGGAGCTGCTGGATGAATATTACAGCGACGAGGTGCTGGACGTGATTTACCCGGCGGCCCAGTCCACCCGGTAAAAATGGTGAAAGAACCGCTGCTCTGTGGGATATTTTTCAGAGAATTTTTATCTGTGCTAGGGAAAGCAGTACATTGACAGTGCGCCATTCCTGCGGTATACTAAAACACGTGTGAAATTCAGCCTGTCGGCGTAGGAATAGAGAGGTTTTTGAACCCATGAAAAAGTTAGCAGATCAAATCACCGATAAGGTCTCCCAGGCGTTTGAGGCCGCGGGATACGACCCGGCGCTGGGCCGGTGTACCCCCTCCAACCGCCCGGACCTGTGCCAGTACCAGTGCAACGGGGCCATGGCCGCCGCCAAGGTCTACCACAAGGCCCCCTTCCTCATCGCCCAGGCGGTGGTGGAGCAGCTGGCCGGGGAGGAGATGTTCTCCAAGGCCGAGGTGGTGCGTCCCGGCTTCATCAACTTGGACGTGGCCCCGGCATATCTGGCCCAGTGGATGGAGGCCATGGAAGCAGACCCCCGGCGGGGTTCGGAGCCGGACAGCCAGCCTAAGACCATCGTGCTGGACTACGGCGGCCCCAACGTGGCCAAGCCCCTCCATGTGGGCCACCTGCGCTCCGCCATCATCGGCGAGGCCATCAAGCGCATCGCCCGGTTCAAGGGCCACACCGTCATCGGGGACGTGCATCTGGGAGACTGGGGCCTGCAAATCGGCCAGATCATCACCGAGCTGAAACACCGCCAGCCTGACCTGCCTTACTTCGACCCGGCGGTGACGGAGAACTTCCCGGCAGAGCCACCCTTCACCATCTCCGACCTGGAGGAGATTTACCCCTGCGCCTCCAAGAAGTCCAAGGAGGACGAGGCGTACAAGGCGGAGGCACAGGAGGCCACCGCCCAGCTCCAGGAGGGGCACCCCGGCTACCGGGCGCTGTGGCGGCACATCATCAACGTCTCCGTCAGCGACCTGAAGCGGAATTACGAGAAGCTCAACGTGGAATTTGACCTGTGGAAGGGTGAGAGCGACTGCCAGCCCTACATCCCGCCCATGGTGGAGAAGATGAAGTCCGACGGCTACGCCTACCTCAGCGACGGCGCGCTGGTGGTGGACGTGGCGGAGGAGGACGACGCCCGGGAGGTGCCGCCCTGCCTGATTTTGAAGTCCGACGGCGCCGCCCAATACGAGACCACCGACCTTGCCACCATCATCCAGCGGGAGGAGGACTATCACCCCGACCGCATCATCTACGTGGTGGACAAGCGGCAGGAGCTGCACTTCGTCCGGGTGTTCCGCTGCGCCTACAAGACCGGCCTGGTGGATAAGGACAAATGCAGCCTGGAGTTCGTGGGCTTCGGCACCATGAACGGCAAGGACGGCAAGCCCTTCAAGACCAGAGAGGGCGGCGTGCTGCGGCTGGAGTACCTGCTGCGGGACGTCAGCGACGCGGTCTATGAGAAGTCCAAGCAGGGCGGCAGCGACCTGAGCGAGGAAGAGCTGCGGACCATCGCCGACCAGGTGGGCCTGGCCGCCATCAAGTACGGCGACCTGTCCAACCAGCCCAGCAAGGACTATATCTTCGACCTGAACCGCTTCATCGCCTTTGAGGGCAACACCGGCCCCTATATCATGTATTCCATGGTGCGCATCAAGTCCATCCTGAAAAAGTTCCGGGAGACTGCGCCACAGGCCGAGCTGGGGCACATTCTTCCCCCGGAGGGCCAGAAGGAGACCGACCTGTACCTGACCCTGGCCCGGTTCAGCGACGCCATCGACGACGCCTATGAGCAGAACGCCCCCAATCGGCTCTGCCGCTATATCTATGACCTGGCCAACTGCCTGAACCAGTTCTACGCCGAGCGGAACATCCTCAAGGAGCCTGACCCGGCGAAACAGGCCAGCTACATCAGCCTGATCCGGCTGGTGCTGGAGGTGCTGGAGCTGGCGGTGGACCTGCTGGGCTTCCAGGCCCCGGAGCGGATGTAAGCATGATTCAGACAGGGAGCGTAGCGCAGGGAGAAGCGCAGCTTCGGAAGTACCCCTTGAGGGTAGAAGTGCCGCTTGACGGCGCAGAGAGAGGGCGATTGTTTTGGCGAGAAACGGAAAGCGAGCGAGTAGGGTAGCGGTAAAGACCAGACGGAGCGGCCTCTCCATCGGCGGACTGGTTGTAGTCGTGGTGGTGCTGCTGGTGGTGGCGATGATGGCGGCCAACTTCTTCCATATGTTTGATTCCACCGGCGGCGAGACGGAGGGACCCGCCACGGCAGATGTGTCTGCCCCGGCAGAAGAGGAAGATGACACGAGCGTCGCGGCGGCAGTCGTTGAAGAAGAGCCGGAAGAGGAGCCGGTGACCGATTTGGGCATCGTCGTCTGCCTGGACCCGGGCCACGGTGGGAACGACCCCGGCTGTAACACGGACGAACGGCTGGAAAAGGACGACACCCTGGCCCTGGCCCTGGCGACCCGGGACGACATGGAGGCGGCGGGCATCACCGTGGTCATGACCCGGGAGGACGATACCTATGTCTCTCTGGATGACCGGTGTTATATCGCAAATCAAGCCGGCGCGGATTATTTCATCTCTATCCACCGGAACTACGCCAGCGGCGTGGCCAACGGCGTGGAGGTGTGGAAGTCCACCAACGCCAGCGACGCCTCCGTCTATCTGGCCGACGCCGTCTCCGCTGGGCTGGAGGCCGTGGGCGTCTCCCGGAACCGGGGCGTCCACACCGGCTCCCAGAGCAGCGAATACGAGGACTATCAGGTACTCCGGGAGACCTCCATGCCCGGCGTCCTCATCGAGATGGGCTTCATCGAAAACGCCGACGACAACTGGTATTTGGATACCTGTCTGGAGGAATACGCCCAGGCCCTCACCCAGGCGGTACTGGATACTTATGAGGCCAGCCAGGAGGGGCTCGGCGGGGACAGCAGCGCGGAAGCGGAATAACGTTGCCGCTCTGCCGAATCCCCCGGCGGCGGAAACCCATATCTTATATTGCAGCAACCCCAGTCCGGACCGGCAAACGGTTCGGGCTGTGAGCCTGTCGAAAAACGACAGGCTCTCGACCAAAATCACGGATTTTGGTCG
>JAJBVG010000082.1 GCA_020859945.1 Clostridiales bacterium
ACTGGAGGCGGTAGAAGGTGATGGGGCTGGCGGCAATGTCGCCCTCCAGGGTGCCGCGGGTGAAGTCGGGCTCGCTCCCCTCCGGCTCCAGGGAGCGGTGCTGGATGAGCTGGTACTTGACGGCCCGGTCAGAGCAGAGCTTGCACTCTGGGGTGTTGCCGCAGTGGAAGCCCATGAAGGTGTCGGTCAGCTTGCAGTCGTATTTGCCCTTGATGTCCTCGTCGTAGATGTACTTGGGAACGCTGTTGTTGATGTCCAGCAAAGTCACGGTGTCGCCGGAGACGCACATACCGATGTACTCGGACAGAGCGCCGTAGATGTCCACCTCGCAGGATACGGGGATGCCCCGGCTGACCAGGCGGGAGTTGACGTAGCAGGGTTCAAACCCGAACTGATTGGGGAAGGCAGGCCAGCACTTGTCGGCAAAGGCGACATACTTTTTGCTGCCCTTGTGGGCCTCCGCCCAATCCAGCAGGGTCAGTTCGAACTGCGCCATGCGCTCGTTCAGCTCAGGGTAATACTTACCTTCGCCCATCTCCTTTGCCATGTCCGCACAGACGGCGGGGATGCGGGGGTCGCCCGCGTGTTCCTGATAGGAGACAAGCAGATCCAGCTCGGAATTCTCCTCGATTTCCACGCCAATTTCATACAGGCCCTTGATAGGGGCGTTGCAGGCGAAGAAGTCCTGGGGGCGGGGGCCGAAGGTGATGATTTTCAGATTCTTCACGCCGATGATGGCCCGCGCCACAGGCACGAACTCCCGAATCATGTCGGCCACTTCCTCGGCGGTACCCACGGGGTATTCGGGGATGTAGGCGTTCAGATGGCGCATCCCCAGGTTGTAGGAGCAGTTCAGCATCCCGCAGTAGGCGTCGCCCCGGCCGTCGATCATGTCGCCATCGCCCTCGGCGGCGGCTACAAACATACAGGGGCCGTCGAACCGCTGAGCGATCTCCGTCTCCGGGGTCTCCGGGCCGAAGTTCCCCAGGAACACCACCAGGGCGTTGCAGCCCGCCGCATTCACATCGTCCACGGCCTTGAGCATATCCAGCTCGTTTTCCACGGTGATGGGGCACTCGTAAAGCCCCTCGCCATAGGCGGCCACGATGTTTTTCCGGCGCTGGGTGGACAGGGCGATGGGGAAGCAGTCCCGGCTGACAGCGATGATACCCATCTGGACGGTTGGAATGTTGTTGCTTACCATTTGAAATTCCTCTTTTTTTCAAATCAGTGACAGGTTGAGTGGGTCATACCAGCTCAGAAAACAGGTCCTTACAGGTCGGATAAATTTTCCGGAATTGCTGATAGCGTTCCTCATACAGTGCCGCCAGCGCCGGGTCAGGCTCCACGGTGTCCACCACATGGACCAGCTTGTCGCAGGCCGCCTTGACGGTGGGATACGTCCCGTCCGCCACCATCGCCAGCATCGCGCCTCCCATACCGGGGCCTTGCTCCGATTCCACGATCTCCAGTGTCACGTTCAGCACATTGGCGCAGATGGTCTTCCACAGAGGACTTTTTGCACCGCCGCCGCAGATTTTGCTGCGCTTGATGGTGATACCCTGGGCGCGGGCCACCTCCAAACTGTCTCGGATGCCGAAGGCCACGCCCTCCAGCACTGCCTGGGTCAGGTCGGCGCGGGTGGTGTCCATCGTCATGCCGATGAAGGTCCCACGGGCGTTGGTGTCGTTGATGGGGCTGCGCTCCCCCATGAGATAGGGCAGGAAAAAGACGTGATTTTTGCCCAGCTTGTCCCCCGTGATGGGGGCCTGTTCCCCGGCGTAGTCCCCCGTCTGGAAAATGTCCTCCATCAGCCATTTGTTGCAGCTTGCGGCGGAAAGCATACAGCCCATCAGGTGATAGTTTCCGTCCGCGTGAGCGAAGGAGTGGAGGGCGTTTTGCGGGTCCACACCGAACTTCTTGCTGGAAATGAAAATGGTCCCGGAGGTGCCGAGAGAGATGTTGCAGGCCCCCTCGCCCACGGTGCCGGTGCCGACAGCGGCGGCGGCGTTGTCTCCGGCTCCGGCGGCAACCACCACCGTCTCCGGCAGGCCCAGCTTCCGGGCCATATCCGGCAGAAGCGTCCCCACCGGCTGGTAGGATTCAAAAATCTGCGCCATTTGGGACTCTTTTACGCCACAGATGTCCAACATCTCCCGGAACCAGCACTTGTGCTCCACGTCAAAGAGCAGCATCCCGGAGGCGTCGGAGACGTCAGTGCAGTGGACGCCGGTGAGCTTGTAGTTGATAAAATCCTTGGGGAGCATGATTTTGTCGATTTTGGCGAACAGATCCGGCTCGTTCTCCCGCATCCACAGCAGCTTGGGGGCGGTGAATCCCGCAAAGGCGATGTTGGCGGTGTACTGGGAAAGTTTCTCCTTCCCCACCACGTTGTTCAGGTAATCCACCTGCTTGGCGGTGCGCCCGTCGTTCCAGAGGATGGCGGGACGGATGACGTTGTCGTCCTTGTCCAGCACCACCAGGCCGTGCATCTGGCCGCCGGCCCCAATGCCCGCCACCTGGGCGGCGTCGAAGCCCATTAAAAGCTCGGGGACCCCCTCCTCCACGGCGGAAAGCCAGTTCTCCGGGTTTTGCTGGCTCCAACCGGGGTGGGGGAACTCCAGCGGGTAATCCTTTGAAATGATGTTCAAAATTTGACCTGTTTCGTCCATCAGCAGCAGCTTCACCGCGGAGGTCCCTAGGTCGATCCCAATATAGAGCATAAGTGTCCCTCCCTGTTTTGGCGGATGAGCAAAGTGATCCTGTTTCTGATTATACCGCAGAGCCGCCGCCACTTCTACCGTTTTTCCTTGGAAAACACATTCCGGCTCTCAGTCCACCGACTTATCCTCCTCCGCCTGATAGGAGAAAAAGTCAAAGTCCGCGCTGTGGCAGTGCAGCGCAGCGTCTGTGCAGGCCATGCCCACAAAGGCCCCGGTAAATTCGCCGAACTCGCAATATTCATCCGAATATTTGGTGGTGTCGAATTCCGGCCCGATGCGCGTGTAAGGGTCGTTGTCATAAGACCACTCGAACCAGCATTTTCTGCCCCGGATATTCAGCCTCATACAGATGGGTTCCTCCCCCAGCGGCGTTCGGACATCCAGATACTCCGTTTTCTTGCCGTTTTCCAGTTGGGTGATGCTGAGGGCGCTGCCAGACAGGGTCTCGCTGTAATACTTCCGCAGGAAGATGTAATTCATGTTGTCGTAGTACAGCACCAGGCCCGCCATGTGCTGGTAGACCTCCGGGTGGAAGTCCAGCTTTGTGGTGACGGTGGCATAGACGGAGGTCAGCTTCCGGGCAACCAAACTGGTGCGGTTCAGTGAACAGAGGGACTCCTGCCCGTAAATACGCAGCCAGCCGTGTCTGGCAGTCAAGTCTGTGCAGGACGTAGGGGAAATGCGGGGAGAGTAATAGAAAATTCCCAAAGTATCGCTGTCGAAATCATCAAAGGAAGGCATTTGTGGCATAGGACAGAGCGGCAGAGTGCTTTCTTCGCAGAACTCTTTGGCCAGGTTGCTGCCGTCCGCCATGCGGAGCCAGCCATCCTCCGTCCACTTCATTTTCTGGATGGCAGTCTCCCGGCCCAGGGTACACCGCAGCTCCGGCACAAAAGGTCGTCCGCAGTGATGAACCAGATAAGTCTCGCCGGTGGGCAGATCCACATAGCTGGCATGGCCGGATTTTTGCAGCACAGAATCCGGATTGAAATACTTGGGCTTCAGGTGGTCCGGGTCGTGGCGTTCGTTGGACTGGTTCGGGGAGGAGGTAACGATGGGGTTTTCAGGATCTCCTTCATAAGGGCCCCAGATGTTCTTAGAGCGTCCCATCGTAACGCAGTGGTTGTAGCCGGTGCCGCCTTCCGCGCACATGATGTAGTAGTAGTCACCCCGCCTGGTGATGTGGGGGGCCTCGATGCAGCCCCGGTCCGTGCCGCCCCGCCAGATGCGTTTGGGATAGCCGATGACCTTTTCTGCCACCGGGTCGTACTCCACCAGGCAGATCACGCCGGGCTTTTCGTAATTCTCTCGCGTCTCCCACTCCAACGAGACGATGTATTTGCGCCCGTCCGTATCGTGGAACAGGGAGGCGTCAAAGCCGGAGGAGTGGGTGTAGACCGGTTCCGACCAGGGGCCTTTGATGTCCGGGGCCTTGATGACGTAGTTATTGACATCGAAGTACCGGGCATTCATGGAGTTCATCACGCCGTAGACCACATAGAACATATTTTCTGCCTCGCAGTAGGTCAGGCAGGGCGCCCAAATGCCCTTTGCCGAGGGGAGTCGGGTCAGGTTGGGCTTGGTATCGTCGGTGAGGACGTGGGTGTACAGTTCCCAGTTTTTCAAATCTCTGGAGTGATACACTGGGATGCCGGGCATCCACTCGAAGGAGGAGACCGCCACATAGTAATCATCGCCCTTTCGACAAATACATGGGTCAGGGTTAAAACCCTTAAAAATTGGATTCTGAATCATGCTTCCACTCCTTCCGCATGACGGCCATTGCTCAGGTCGCTAATGATGCCATCGTACTCATCATCCAGGTGATAGAACCACATAATGAGGACTTCAAGGGCACAGACAACGACGGGGATATAGATGAAGATGGCGTTGATTGAGAACACTGCGGAAGCGGACTGCTCTACTGCGGTGTCGATGTAGCCGCCCATGCCAATGGCAAAACTGATGATGACCGTACCCAGGCCGTTGCCCACCTTGAAACCAAAGCTGGATGCAGAGTTAATCAGGCCCTCTGTGCGGTAGCCGGTTTTCCATTCGCCGTACTCGATGGTGTCGGAAACGATGGCGAACATACAGGAGGAAATACCTGCGTTGCCGATGCCCTTGATCGCACTGGCCACCATAACGCCGACGTAGCTGGTGCCCGCTGGAATGAACAGAGCAAAACCCACGGCGTAGACAACAGCACCTGCAATCAGCATATTGCGTTTGCCGATTTTCTTGATGATGAACGCCGTGCCAAACATGGTGCCGATCTGAACCAGGTTAGAAGCCAGGTTCAGCGGACCAACCATGTTGGAATCGTTCAGGATAACCTTTGCATAATAGACCGCAGCGCCACTGTTCAGGGAATAGTTGATGAAAATCAGCACCAGCGTCACGGTAATCATGATCCAATACTTGTTTTTTGCAAGAACTTTCAGGCTGGTAACAGCGCCAATTTTTTCTTTTTTTGTCGTTTCAGAGGGCTTTACGCGCTCTTTGGTTCCGCAAAAGGTAATCAGGAACACAAAGATGGACAGGATACCAAACACGATGAAAGTCTTGGTCCAGGCGGCGGTGTTGTCGCCGAAAAACTCCACCAGGGGCAGGGTCAGGTTGGTGATGAGCAGTGTGCCGCAGGTAGCCAGGATCATACGGAAGATGCTGAGTACCGAGCGCTCATACTGGTCTTGGGTGATGAGGGCGTTCAGCGTTGCGTAAGGCACGTTAATCGCGGTGTAAACGATGGAGGAAACCAGGTTATAGGTGATAAAGATGTACACATACTTCGCTGTTTCACCCAACCCGGACGGAACGGTGAACAGCAGAACCGCTGCCAGTGCAAAGGGAATCGCCATGCGGAGAATCCAGGGACGGCATTTGCCAAAGCGGGAGTTGGTGCGATCAACGATGGTACCCATAATCAGGTCGGTCACGCCGTCGAACAGCTTGGAGGCCGCCATCAGCGAGCCAATGATGACCGCATTGACGTGAACGTAGTCCGTGTAGTAAAACAGGACGAAGGAACTCATAGCGGAATAGATGATATTGCAGCCCAAATCGCCGCAGCCATAGGAAAACCGCTCCAAGAAGCTGATTTTCGTGGAGGTTTTGTTGCTCATTTGTACTCCTCTTTTCCAGAATGCAATGATTTCGAGTGATGCAGTGGTTATGAGTGAGGGCCGGCTCTCATCTGTACCTCTGTGATGTGCTTATTATAAAGCAAAAATCTGTCAGAGAATAGTGCGTTTTCAAACCATAAAACACTGCGATTCTAACTTGGCTGAAAATGAGAAATTACATGTTTCTTTGCATAATCGAAGGAGAATCTTTGCAAACGGGAGATTAATTTGGCATATTTGCACAAAATATAAGCCTTTATTTTGTACAATATGAAATAACATTATCGTTTTCTAACTTTTTAATTTATCATTTTCCCACTTTTCTTTGACCGTATAGCCCTCTGGGGACATCTGGCCTTCTCCCGCCACGTACTTCGGCGTGTGTTTCATCATCCTGCGCATTTCATGAGGGGTGCAATGATAGCGCTCCCGAAACACACGAACCGCCACATTGTAATTACTGCATCCACAATCTTCAAAAATTTCACGGATGCTCCGGTCAGAGCGTCTCAATTCCTCCTGTACGTTAATAATACGAATCGTATAAATATAGTCCAGGATGGTCAGGCCCATATATTCCTTGAAAATGCGGGAGAGGTAGTTGGGATGATAATTGAAACGCTCAGCAATGTTCTGCGTTGACAGCTTTTCCTTGTAGTGGACGCGAATATAATATGTAATATCGGTCAGCAATTTCAAGTGCTTTTGGGGTAGCTTTTCGTTGGCAGGAACAACCTCTGTGGCACAATGCTCTACCAAGAGATATAGAAACTGATACATCAGATAGTTAAAGCGCAGCAATCGACCACGGGTTTCCTCACAATATGCGTTGTACATCTCCTGCAACAGCTGCTTCATTTCCGCCAAATGGCGGCAAGCCTCTGCTTCGCTGGGGTGCATATCAGCGGAAAAATAGAGCGTGTCAATACCTTTGACATAATGCTGCAAAAAGGCACGGGGGATTTGCAGCACAAAGGCGCGGTTGTCCCCGCTGAGGACTGCGTGAACTGTCTTGGAATTGGTGATGAGAAACTCCCCGGCCTGTACATCTACCGTGGATTGGTTATACTGATATTGCAGCCACCCCTGCAACACATACACGACCTCCAAGCTGTTATGCCAATGCGGGGCAACATAACTGCCTGGGTCTACTGAAAGATAAAAACGTACATCCACATCCGGGTTGCTCACAACGATTTCATGATTGATCGCCTGCTCCCAGTCCATCTCCTTATCTCCTTTCTCTAGTCGTACCGGCAAAGGGCTGTGCAATTACCGGTGATACTGATGGGGTCGATTTCCACAACGGCAGTTCCCTTAATTGCGGGCTTCTGTCATTTCAGTCGGGCCAAATGTGGGGCATATTTACGGATAACTTCCGTCAAATTAACTCTCCTTTGCTCAGGCTCTGGCAAAATACGAATGTATCCTCGAACCACGACGCTTTCATACTCTGCGTCTGCATCGCAGGGAGTATGAAGACCGTCTGACATGGAAAAAGCAATCTCCGGGAGCAGGCCGCAGGCGATGGCAAGGTTCTTCGCCTGCCGCAGGGGCGTAGGGGCCAGCTTGCCGATTTGGCCCACATAGACATCCCCAAAACTCACCAGCAGCGCCTCCCGGTTGCCGGTGCGGATGCTTTCCTGCTCCCGCTGCACCTGTTGATAGGGGTTGTGGAGGGTCGCTTTCTCCTGGTTTTCGTAAAAAACCTGATTCAGCTGCCGGTTTGTGTCCTCCAGCATAGCGGTACTGCAAAAGCTGTCCAGACACAGCCGGGTGACGTCCTCCGGTTTATTGCCCACTGCCTCGGAGAGCAGCAGCGTCACGTTGGAAAAATCCTCGATGGTGGCGACGCTGACCCGATACGGACGGTCAGGGGACAGCCTGTGGCGGCGTTTCAGCAGGTCTGCCGCAGAGACTGTGTCGCCCGTCAGGCAGCAGGGGCCAAGCAAATAGGACTCTCCGCCGCCTCGCACAATGCCGAGGTAGGGACACAACTGCGCCGCCGTCATTGGGTGGTCTTTCTTTCTGCAAACGCTCTCATGTCTCCTCCTCTATCACAATGACGCCCCAATCGAGCAAAAGAACTTTGTCCCCCTCTTGATAGGTACGTCCTGTCAGCAGGTCCGTCCCGGTCCAGCGGCTGGGCAGCACAACATCCTCTGCGGAATAGTTCAGTACAAAGTGAAGGGACTTCCCGTTTTGGCCAATCCCACTGCGGACGATGACTGGCCAACGCTCGGCTGGCGGTTCGATACCCGCGTCTGCGGCGGCAGCGAGCAGATATTTTTTCAACGCCTCCGGGGGCAACATGGTCCCCAGGTACCAGGCCATTCCCTTGCCGTACTGGTTTCGGGTCACAGCCGCGTATTTTCCCCAGTATTTGTGGTGGTAACGGCTCACCGCCTGGGCGGTAGTGGGGCGCAGCAGCTCCATCCAATGGCTGGCCTCGGCCCCATCTACGGTTACGCTGGCCGGCTTCGTCCACTGGTTGTAGGTCATGCCGAACACATCGGTCAGGCCGCTGGGGAGCGGTTCATGGGAGATTTTTACGTGTTCATCCGCCACGAAGCTGCGGAAGGTGGCAAACACCGTGCCACCCCGCTCTACAAAGGCCCGCACCCGCTCCGCCATCTCACCGTGTGCGGCGTACAGCTCCGGGAACACCACCAGGTCGTACTGCTCCCAGTCCGTCTGCTGGACAAAAATCACATCACACTCCAGATTCAACTCGTAGAACGCATCGTAAACCCAGTGAACTACGTCGTTATAGCTCAACCCCGCGTCTGTTGGGAACCAATTCAGCGCATTCAGCGTGTTGGTGCTGACCACCAGGGCAATGCGGTTTTTCTTTTGCATCCCGGTCAAAACCGGCGACAGTCGCTTGAACTCCTGCCCAATGTGGCAAGCCTCTTCATAGGTAGGGTTGGGCTGCAAATCGTGGTTCAGCAGTCCCTTCCAGTAGGACTCCGGGCCGTTGTGGATGGAGTGCCAGTTCCAATACATTACGCCGCAGGCCCCCGACGCCAGGTGGCTGTAGGCCATCAGCCGCAGTTGGCCCGGATAGGGCAGCCACTCCTTGAACGCCTGGGCCTGGCTCTCCAGCACCAGATAGTTGTCCTGGCGCAGGGAACGCATCAGGTCCCCGCCGAAGGCGATCTCCCGACCTGTGAGCCTGTCCTGGGCGAAGCAGTAGATGTCTGTGCCAATAAGGGTCAGAGCCGGGGCCGCGTTCCAGTGGTCGATATAGGGCTGTATCCCCCAGGAGTAGCCGTCCTGCTGCCCCAGCGGGCCGAAGAGCTTCCACTCGTAATCGAAGTTTTGGGTGATGAACTGGCCGGGCCGGAGGTACTCTTTGACGATATTGGACTGCCACAGCAGAAATTCCTCCGCCAAATGCCGCTGGAACCGGGCGAACGCGCAGGCGTAGCTGGCGTTGATGGTCCCCGTTGGGTCGGGTAAATCCTCGAACCGGGTGACGGAATCGCTCCAGTAGGCCAGCCCAAACGCCTGATTCACGGCCTCGATGGTCTGATATTTCTCCTGCATCCACCGCCGGAACAGACGGAGTACCCCCGCCCCGGCGGTGCCGTAGTGCTTGGTCTCGTTGTCGATTTGGTAGCCGATGACGTTTTTTCGCCCGGCGGTGTGGGAGACCAGCGCCCGGATGATACGCTCGGCGTAGTGGCGATAGGTGGGGTTGGTGATGTCCATGTTCTGCCGGGGACCAAACTTGGCTTTGCCGTCTTTGGTCGTTACCAACACGTCCGGGTCCATCTGCACCAGCCAGTGGGGGACGGCATAGGTGGGTGTGCCGACAATGATCTGTATCCCGTGCCGCTCCGCTGCGTCGATGACCCGGTCCACATGGGAGAAATCGAAGCAGCCGGGGGTGGGTTCCTCGGTGCTCCAGGTGGATTCGGCAATGCGGATGGTGTTCAATCCGGCCTCCGCCATCATCTGCATATCCCGCTCCAGGCGTTCGCAGGGCATATATTCCTCATAGTAGGCGGCTCCCAAAATCAGATGCCTGACATCTTTCAAATGAATCACGACCTTCTCGTTTTATGTAAATCGGGTTTTTGTTCAGAGAGTCCGTTCACAAAGGTCAGTTTCATCATAGCAAAATCGAACAGCAGTGTCAAGAATACTGAAATCCATAGTTTAATCACAAAAGAACTGCTGTGCAAATTGCATATGACAGTCTGCTGCATTCTTCGGCGCTCAGCGGCCGCGGGTGTGCTGCCAGCGGTCACTTGCGTTCATAACGGTCGACCTCTAATCAGGCGGTCAGTTTAGGCTTAATCACCACGATGTAGTGCCAGGAGGTCCGCTTCATAATGGTATTAGAGGAGACCTCGTCATTAAAGATTAATGAATCATCATATGTATTGCTGACTCAAAAAAAGATTCTTCTTTAGCATTCGCTCAATAAAATCAATCGCGGGACAGCCTATAGAGAGACTGTCCCGCTGATTATTGTCGAAAAAAAGTTGTATCTTTATATATTTTAATGTAATATATACCTTAAATTAACCATTAGCAAATTGTTTTGAATTTCATCACTTTTCCGGCTTTTTCGCCGCTTTTCAAAAATTGAATTGGGGTCAAATTGGGGTCAAAATCAACCGGCATTTATGAATCGAAGTAATTGAAACAGCTAAAAAGTAAAGAAAAAGTTCTGAAACCCACAGATTTCAGAACTTTTTATGGTTGCGGGGGTGCGCAATATCTGGTATGTGCTACTTTTTCAAGCGCCGCTTAGGTGGCTATGTCCTCCTCCCTGCCTGTTAAATACCCCCACATCATCGCCAGAAACTCCCCGGTCTCCGGCTTATGCTCCAGCGGCCTCCCGGCTATCTCCACCATGTACGCCGGATTCGCCTCCCACGCCCGACGCACCACGGTCCGCAGGTTGCGCTCAACTGCTGTCCAGCGCTTCCCGGTGGCTTGACCCACTGGCGTGTAAATGCGCCGCACAAGGGCCGTCAGCCTAGCCGGGTCCTCCAATGTCAGCTGGATTGCAAGATACATTTCGCGGTAGCCGGTGTATGTGGGGCAGATGCCCAGCTTACACAAAGTAATGTCGATTTTATCCATGGTGTTACCTCCCGAAAATATTTCAGGTAGATAATACACTATTTCTTTCGTTTTTGGTAATTTTCGACAAAAGAAGTGCCGTTTCGACACAAAATTAAAGGCCATATAGGAGCAAAATCCTATGTGGCCTTTCACGTTAGCTATTTACCTGTTTTTCTTGGTTTGACAATCTCCCCCAGTATTTTTTGCACTCCATGTATTGATTTTTCCTGTGTTCTCTGCTATCATGGAGGTGGTCGAGGTAAGAGCTTCTCGGCCACCTCCTTGGTGGGAGGGACTGTAGCGGCTGTGCTTGGACGGCGGGCCGCTACTTTTTATTTATCACCCATTATGCGTTTAACGCTGGCCCGGAGTTCTTCGAGTGTTTCGCACTTGGCGATCAGCTCCAGAATAGCTCTGAGCAGGGCCTCTGTTACCTGCATTTCGTTCATTCACCTCATTCCTTTCTGTAAGAGATTTGCATCTCTGCCTTACAATGATAGTATAGCATACTGCTATCAGTATGTAAATAGGCACAATGTACAAACTTTTAAATTAAATTTTGTCTATTTTGCCTACTGTTATCAGTATGAAAATGTGCTATTATTATATCAAGGCGGTGATTATATGGGTAAAACGTCCAGCGCCGTAAAAGATCGGTACAATCGGAAAGCATATGATAATATAATGGTCCGCGTCGCTAAGGGCAAAAAAATGGACATTCAAGCCCACGCCCAGGCGATGGGTGAGAGCACGAACAGCTTTATTGTCCGCGCCATAGAAGAAGCTATGACACGGGACGGTGAAAAATCCGAATAACAAAAATCAGGCCGGAGGCGATATGCCCCCGGCCTTTGTTGATGCTTGGCTGTAATTTGGCTGAGACTGTACAGGTCAGCCGCCCAAAATAGCGCCCCAGGTAAGCGGTCCGACGATGCCGTCAGCCGTCAGGCCATAGTTGTTTTGCCACGCTTTCACGGCGCTTTCCGTGTCGGTGCCAAAGATGCCGTCAACGGTCAGGCCGCCCAACAGCATCTGGAGGGCGCGGACCTGCTGGCCCTTATCGCCTTTGCGCAGTGTATCCATATCGTGCGATTCCTCCTCGGTGGTGGCGGTGGCAAACTTGGATTTCGCCCCGCCGATAAAATCGGTGTAGCAGTGGGACAGGTCCAGGCCGGACGATTCCGCGCCGTAAGTGCTGCCCCTTGCGCTGGACGTGTACTGCCACATATCGCAGCTTACGCTACAGCTGGACGCATAGTGAGCAATCCACCGGGCGTAAGTCAGCAGCTGGGAATTGTCCAGGGCGTCGGACCAAAAGTCCACGTTGCAGTACACGCCCGCATCGTAGCCCGCCGCTTCGATGGCCTCCAAAAATGCCACGGCGTATTTGGTGCGGTTGGCCTTGGATAGCTTATCCGCCCTACCTGTGCGCTTGGAATTGTAATACTCCAGGTCCAGCCAGATGGGGAAAGACAGGTTGTAGCCCTTGATAAGCTCCAGCAGATACGCCGCCTCCGTCTTTGCCTCGGTGGTGGATTTGGCGGTAGTCCACCAATACACACCCACAGGGATGCCCTGCTTCACGGCGTTTTTGATGTTGGTCGCCCATTTTGGGTCCGTGGTCAGGGTACCGCTCCCTGCGCTGCGGTATCCGGCACGGATAATCAGGCCGTCCACCTTTTTGGCCATGGTCGCCATGGCGACGGTGCCGTTGTGCTTGGAGATGTCCGCGATTAGTTTAGCCATTGCTGTTTTCCTCCCCTGCGGCCTGCATTGCTGCGACTTGTTCCTCCAGCGCCTCCACCCGCTCCTCGATGGTGGGCGTGGCGGTTTCCGGGTCATAGGTCCCGTCAAAAAGTGCGTCGAAGTTGGCGGCCACCTCGTCCCGCGTCAGGGTGGTGTGCAGGTAGGTCTCCTCCGCTTGCCAGGTCCAGCCGTCGCCACTGTCCACCTGCTCCCGATTCCGGCGCAGCCACACATCTGCCTCGCCGTTAGGCAGGGCCATATACTGGATTTGCTCCGGTTCGGCGCTGTAAAATACCGTTTCGGCCATTTTGATTCCTCCTATCATGGCGGCTGATTGTTGCAGCCGCCTTTGTAAATAGCTTTCTCAGCCGCAGGGCCTTGATGATTCTGCGGCTGTTGGTGTGCTTAAAGTAGCCCTTGTAAGCACATATCCTCCTGGCCTGTTCCAGCGCCAGGTGCTGCCGCCGTAGGACGTGCAGGGTCACCCGCCTGGCGCGGCGTAGTATCCGGGGCCGTATCGTCACCGCCCCGTTGCTGTAATGTCGGTATCCCATCATATCCACCGGGTGCTTGTCCATGTCTTGGATGGCCCACGTGGGCTTGATGGTCAGCCCCAGCTCGTCCCGCTCGTAGCGGATCAAGGCGCGGACCGCCGATTTTAAATCCCGTCTGGACGCCGAAAATAGCAGCTGGTCGTCCATGTAGAATAGGGCGTGCGTCACCAGCTTGTAGCGTTTGCCCCGCCGGGACTTATGCAAGTCCATGACGTAACGGTAGGCAAAGGATAATAGATACTGGCAGGCAAATTGGCTGACAAGCGCTCCAATCATAAAGCCCTCGTTGTCCCCTACCTTGTGGGATTCCAGCAGCGCTTCCCACAACCACAGCAGGTCAGCGTTGCCACAGTCCCGCCGGAAATAGCGCATAAACACCGCCGTCCGCAGGGACGGGTAGCATTTTTGCACGTCCAGCTTTGCAAAATAGCGGCATTTCCGGCTGTATTTGCGCTTGTGGGCGTAGGTCCACCGTGCAGCCCGGTTGTCCTGCTGTATCCAGTCCCGGATGATGTTGGAGCCGTATACCGGCCCGCGCCCCCGGAGGCTGGACGCCTGTTGTGGCACAAATCGCCGCCGCCAGATGGGGTCAGCGGCTCCAACGGCAATGTGGTCAAAGACCTGTTGCATGGCCTCCTCGTCCCCGATTTGCCGGGTCTTGCCGCTGGACCTGTCCACCCGCTCCCGGATGCGCACCGGGCGGAGGCGGAGGTCGTGGGCGGCGATGCGCCGGGCGGCTTCCTCCGCCACCTTGCGGATAGCTGGTTGCCACGCGGCATAGTCCCCGGATTCCAGGCCCGCGTAATATTGCCGTTCCGGGAGTTTGCCCGCCCGGACCAACAGGTGGCGGAAATCATGCCGCTTTTTGTGGCGCATGATGCAGTCTGTCACCCATGGTAGGATGATCTCCGGGTCGGTGATGTTGATATTTTTGCAACTTGTAATCACGATTTTTAATCTTTCTGACAGTACGGGGCTTTCAGCTTGCGCCTACCAGCCCCGCCGTGTTAGCTGTCAATTTTCCCCGCAGGGAGGGACGGCCTTGTGGCCGCCTGCGGCTGTTTCCCGCCGCCGCCGTGCGGTGTATTGATTTTGATTGTGTCAGATAGCCGGGCAAGGTAGTTCCACGCTGCGTTAGACAGGGCGTTGTTGCTGTTCAGACAGGACGGCCCACCGTTCGCAACACCGTTGTTCAGGTTGCCAAACGCCAGCCACAGAGACCAGGACCCCCGCGCAAAGCACCGCACGACCCTATTAAGTCGTGTTTTCATGGGGTCCCCGCCGAAGCCCAACGAAGTGGGTTCGGTGGGGAGAGGAGGAGTAACGGAACGGATGAGCTTTCGGCTTTAGCCGGAAGCGAAGGATGCGTAGTTTACTCCGACGAAGGGGCGCTGCCCCTCTTGGCGGCTTAGGCCGCCAATTCACCCCGGTTTCCGTTGGGGGAAAGCCGGGCAAGGAAGTACCACGCTGCGCTAGACAGGGCGTGGTTGCTGTTCAGACAGGACGGCCCACCGTTCGCAACACCGTAGTTCAGGGCGCCAAACGCCAGCCACACCCGCGTTGCTACGGTTGCGGTATTTTGGTAAAAGGCGTCGCGTGTGTATGTGCTGGAGGAACCGCCTACTTCCTCCGGGAAGAATACGCCCATAGCGTATTGCAGCTTTTTGACGTAGCCCCACGCCGCCGTTTCCGGCTGGGCGATAATCAGCCCTGTGGCCACATAGTTGCTGGTGATGCCGGTGGACTGGTTGGCCCGGAGGCGGCAAATATAGGGTTCGTAATAATAAATCTCGTCCGACAAGTAGAGATTTAAAATTACATCCGCTAGCACCTCATAGCCGCCGGACATATACTCTATTCCTTGCAATTTTGCGGGGTATTTGCCGGAGGTGCAGCTTGTGGGGCTGCCGTCATTGCCTAGTACACCGTCACAGCTGCCGGTGGCCCAGTGCCACGAGGAGAGATAAGTCGTCCCGGCTGTTGCGCTGCCGTTGGCCCCGGTGTCGAAGGTGTCCGTCAAATCCACGTAGACGGCGGAATAATCGGTGCCGTCGATGGTCACAGTCTCAATGGCGGTGATTCTGCAACCGGCCCGCCCGGAAATGTCGCAAAGACTGGCCCGGTCAGTGCTGGAGCTGTAGTTGCCCAACAAGACGGACATGCCCACCTCCAGGTTGGCGGTGTTGGCGGTGGTCAGGATGATGCGGTTGACGCCCTCCTCTGCCACCTGTGCAATGTACTGGAGATTGAAATTGCAGCAACCTTGCAGGATGCCGTCCAGCGTCAGGCTGCCGTATTTGATGTACATCATCAAAATCAGCCAACTATAGTCGGCTGTGGTGCCGCCGCTGTAGCCGTCGCCGTTGATAGCGGAGAGGGTCTGTGCGGTGTTGTGCGACATAAATGCCGTCGGAATCGCGCCGGAATAGCTGGACATCGCCCCCGCGTCCGTGGTGTGGGACATGTACTTGCTATGCACCACCCACTGCCGGAATGTGCCGTCGGGGTTGACGGCCTCCGGCACCGGTTCAATGTCGGCGTAGGGGGTGCCCGCTGTTGAGGCGTAGCCGTGGGTATATGTGGTGGTGTCGCTGTACTGGTAATGATAGCCCGACATCTGCAACACGCCCACGTAAGTCTCCGGGTCCGTCCTGGTAAAGCCGTCGTTGATGCCGTCGATGGCCGTGATAAGCGGCTGCAACGTGTCCGGGTCCAACACCCAGTTGCAGTCCACGCAGGCAAACAGGGGGAGGCCCGCGTAGTCGTCCTGATTGGCTGCGGTGTCGGTGGACGGGGTGCAAGTCAGGCCCGCATTGTCCCCGCCCTTGGTGCCGGTGGAGACCGCCGACACGTCCGGCTGATAAAAGGTCACGTTGCCGTCCCAACTTGGCCGGGTGATGTTGTACCACTTATCGCACAGGGCGGTCAGCTCCGCTGGGGTCGCGTCGTCTGACCCGTGGGCACGGAACCACAGCCGCATGGTGGCCTTGTAGGTCTCCGGGGTGCCGTCGAGGGAGGCGACGAATGCGTAATCCAGCGCGTTCCACAGCTCCTCCAGGTCCTCGGAGGCGGTGTCGCTGGAGCTGCTGCCGGAACCGCTGCCGCCGGAGCTGACGCCGTTGACGGCCAGGTAGTACAAAATCCACTCCAGGCGCGTCCGGGGCTTCGGCAGGTCGCCGTCGTACAGTCCAGCAATAGCGGCGGTGATTTTTTCCGCCGTGGTCTCTAGGCTAAAGGTGACAGTATCAGCCATTGTCATCATCCTTTGTCACGCCAAAGATGCCGGTCAGCTTGTCCGGCATAAGGTCGGGGTTAATTTTGCAGATATTCTCAATGGAACTGCCGGTCTCCATCACGCAGATATATCCGCAGATTGCGCCTGCCACAGGGACGGTGACGCCCAGGTCCACAAAACCCTGTGCGTAGTCGATGAGGATGCCCAGCGCGATGCACATCAGCAGGGCCAGCTTGTGGAAAAGCCCCTGCCGCATGATGGAACTGGAAAAGGTGCCGGTTGCGACGGCCTGAATCAGGCCGGTGACGAAGTCCAGCGCGATAAACGCGCAGGTGATGAGGTAAGTCATACAAATCAGTCCTTTCAGTAGCTCATTTCGACATAGCCATAGGTATAATCGTCTGTGGTTTTCCGGCTCTTTCGCTTGCACACCCCGCTGTCGTTGTAGTTGATGGTGTTCAGGGTGTCGCCGCTCTTGCTGGCCAGCAGCTCGGTGTGGGTGGCGCTGGACTTGCCGGTAGACTTGAACAGAACCAGGTCGCCGGGTTTCGGGCTGTAACTGCTGCCCTTGGCATGCCAGATGCCCTTGCTCCGGGCCTTCTTTTCCAGCTTGGCGGCGGTACGGCTGATGAGGCTGCCCAGGTCGGTCCCCTGAGAGATGCCCCACAAGGCCCCCACGGTGCAGTAAGCCTCGCTGGTGGGTTTTGGGTCGCTTTTGCCGCTGTCGGTGCTGTTGTACCAGGCGATGGCCTTGCTGCCGGGCTTCTTGCCCAGCCAGCTCTCCCCGTGGAGCAGCGCCGCCGCCTGCCGGTTAGAAATAGCAATCAGGTAGGCGTCATGGACCCAGCGGTAAGCTCCATCTACCAGCACGGGCAGATACACCTTGCCCAACGCCGTGTTGCTGAAGCTGCCGCAGTCGTCCGCCTGCACCACCTGTCCGGCGGTGAGCTTGACCACCTGCTTGCCGGTGTCGCTGGAGGGAAAATCCCTCGCCGCGACTGCCTTCTTTACAACATAGTAACTCATGGTTTATTCCTCCTTAATAAATTGCCACCCAGTCCACGGTTACGGTGCCGCTGGCGGTACTGTACAGATACAGTGTAAATCCGGTACTGGATATCTTGCTGGCGGAAGCTTGCCGATTCCCCGGTACAGAGGTACGTGGGTTTGTCAGCACGCTGGGCGTTCCGCTGAACGCCTGATTGAAGGTTATCTCCTGCGAGGCTGTTCCGTCAGCTGTGCAGGTCATAGACACTGTCCCCCGCTGGATCTCCGGCACACGGAAACCGTTGATAGTGGCGTCACCGATTACATTTAAGGAACCGTTCAGGTTCATTTCCCCGCCAGTCATGTAAACCTGCTTCTCCGTATTGCTAATATAAAGCCACGGAGCTGAACTCAAATAGTAAAATGTTATGCCATCCGGCAGGATTTGAACTGCCCCGCTTGGGCTTGTATCAGAACTATAGTTATTGCCGCTCCATCCCCAGTCCCACATCCAAAAACCATTATGGCTGATTTGGGTGCAGACATAATAAGGCCCAAATGCCAAGGTCTCTTCGTCATATAAGATGCTGGAATCTATATCGCCCTGCACTGAGGTGATTATGCCATTATTGAGGTTGACATAGCAGGCACCGTCTCCGTTGCTGGTAAACTCCGACCCGGTAATTGTTACGCCCGTGATATTCCCCGCGGTAACGGTCCCCAAATTGGCGACAATAGCGGACAGCTCCGACACGTTCAGTTTTTCTGCCGTCACCGCCCCGGCCACGATTTTTGCGGCGGTGATGATGCCGTCCCCCAGGGCACTTGTCCCGAAGGGCGCGGCTACCCACTTGCTGCCGTTCCAGTAATACATGGCGTAGTCCCCGCCGGAAGTGTCAAACCACAGGTCGTTGACGCTGAGCGTGTAGTCGTCGGCGGACGGCGCAGCGGCAGTGTAGTAAACGGCGTTTTTACCGCTGGCCAGCACCTTGGCGTCTGTGACCTTGGTGGTCAGCTCCTTGATCTGCTGGGCCACCGGGCCGGACACCGCCGCGCTCTGCTGGCTCTCGCTCTCTCCCGCCGCCGTGATGGTGCTTTTCAGCCCGCCGTCGTACTCCAGGGTGTGGGCCATGACGGGAACAAGATAGATGCTCTCGTCCTCGTCCTCCACCGCAGGGGTCCAGCTGGTGGCGGTATCCCCAATCTCCAGCTTGGCTTTCCGCACCTGCATGGAGTACAGGCTATAGTCAAAGACTTCGATATAGAATCGTGTGGTGTCGTCGATGCTGCCGGAGCCGCTGGAGAAATAATCATCCGTCAGCGTGACTGTTCTGCTGATGCGCTGCCAGCTGTCGGACAAAGTGACCGTCCGAAAGTCGATGTTGCGGTACAGTGTTATTGTGTTGCTGTCCGACGTGCAAAGCACAAGCCGCACGATGCACCCCCGGCTTGTAGATGCGTTGATACTTGCATAGTCGTCCGCACGAATATCGAGGGACAGCGTTACCGTTTGTCCGCGAAGTGAGGAAAACTGGATGGGGTCGCGCCCATCAATGCAGTGCCAACCCAGTGTGTCTGTCGCCGCCCAGGTCGCCACTGTGTATCCCTCGTCGTCTGCTGCGAGAGTAATAACGTCCTTGTCTGCCAGCCACCCATCCATCGTTCGGGTGTTGGGCAGGTAGTTTCGCCCACCGGTCAGCGTGGGGACCCGCAGCACGTCCCCCACGTCCACTGCCAACTGTCCCACGGCGGTCAGGGTGGCCGGTCGGTAGGTGAAGCCCTTGACCACGTCCCAGGCGGTGTCGATGTTGTCCTCGGTCATGAGGGGATTCGTCAGGGCAATGCTGCCGCCAGCGGCCCCGGTGGTGCGCTCCACCTCTGTCGTCTCGGTGGCGGTCTCCCCGTCGTCGCTGGTGGTTTCCGCCTCCAGCGCGTTGACCAGGCTGGCCACGGTGAAGTCGCTGGTTTTGAACACCATGCCGCCGCTGTAACAGTCATCGGTCCCCAGCACCTGGCCGCTCTCCGTAAATTGCCGGAACACCAGGCACCCGTCCCGGTCCATACAGGCGTTGGCCCCGCACAGGGCGGCCAAATAGCCGATGGCGGTGGAATAGGTCAACCCCGTGGGCATCCCCGCGATGGTCAGGCTGGGAACCGTCCCGGAGAAGGTCAGCCCGGCCCCGTTGCACACGTCTGCCAGCGCCGCCGCAATGGTACATTCCCCGGTCACGCTGTCCGATGGGGTATAGGTGCCCCCGGCAAAATACAGGTCGTCCCATGCCTCCACGGTCAGCTTGCCCTCGGAGACCTCCGCCTTGGTGCCGGTGAAGATACCCATCGGTATCCACTCCACCGTGCCGTCAAACTCCTGCCCCAGGTACAGGGTGAACCGCTGGTTTTCCAGCGCTGTCCCCGCCTCAAGAACGATGGTGGCACAGGCGGCGTTGACGCAGCCGATGGACACGCTCTCCGACCCGCAGAGGGTGGAGGAAAGGCTGATGCTGGTAATGCCCACCGCGTCGTCCCCGTAGTTGGTCAGGACGGTCCCGTCGTCCAGCTCCAATTTGGCGTAGTATTTCCGGCCTGCTACAGTCTCGTTTGTCAGTTCGTACACAGATCCACCCCCTCACTGCTCGATGCCGTCCACGGTCACGTCCTTGACCCACTGTGTCCCCGCCGCTGCGCCGTACATTGTGTACGTGGGCGTTCCAAAGTACATGGTCTTGGTGACGGTAGTGCCGGTCATGTCGGTGTATTTCACCGTCACAAAGGGGTCGTCCGCGTCGCTGACCGCGCTCTCGATGGTCTGGACCTGGTCGAAAGTCAGTACCGGCCACTTGATGGTGATTTTGCTCTTGATGGCCACAATGGTGCCCAGCATTTTGCCGCTGGAGCTGCGCCCCGTGTCGCTGGACCACACTTTTTCCCGGGTGATGGTCACGCCCTCCAGGGCGGGGGTGGGCATTTGCACCCCGCCGATGTAAAGCTCAGAAACGGTGATACTCACGCTCCTACCCCCTTACGTGTACGCCGCCCAGGGCAGCTGTCCGGTGGCTCTGGCCTGGCTG
>JAJBVG010000006.1 GCA_020859945.1 Clostridiales bacterium
AATTTATTTTGTTGCTTGCGCAACAAAACTCCTGCGGAGGGCTTCTATAACTTTTTGTTGCATTTAATTCTGCTGGAAATGACTTTTTGACAATCTGCGCCGCCGGGCCGTTCTGCCCGGCGGCATTTTTATGTTCTTTAAACCGAACCCCGCTTCACCAATCTGGTATTGACCTCCAGCTTCACCCGGCAACGGTCCCCGGTCTGCATCACATGGAGCAGCCGCAGCACTGCCTGCTGGCCCATATACTGCTTCGGCACCTGCACCGTGGAGAGGGCCGGTTCTGTGTAGCTGCACACCGGCATATCATCGAACCCGATGACCGCTACCTGCTGGGGGATCAGATAACCCAACTCCTTCAGTGCTTTCATGGCCCCTGCCGCGATCAGGTCGTTGTCCGCAAAATAGCACCGGGCGGGGACCTCGCCCTGCTCCAGCAGGTGCTTCATGTCGTGGTACGCGCCGTCCATAGAGGGGGCCAGGGACAGCACCTGGGAGCGGGAGGCGGAGTATCCGTTCTCCCGGACGGCCTTGAAGAAACCGTCCGCCCGCTCGTCGAAGTTGCCGATGGGGTAAGAGGAGCGCAGGTAGCCCGCCTGGGCGTGGGTCTTGCGCATGACGTAGTCCGCCGCCGTAAACGCTCCCTGAAAGTTGTTGATGAGGACGCAGTCATAGGGGAGATTTTCATAGTAGGTGTCCAGCACCACCAGAGGGAGTTTCAGCTTTGCAAAGGGCGCGAAATCCCCTTTTTTCATCTCTGTAGCCAACAAAATCATGCCGCCGCAATAAGGCAACCGGCGAAACTGCGCCTCGATGGGCGTGTCCGCATTGAGATACTGGACGTTAAGGCTGTAATGCGCTTCGGCGCAGGCGGTCTCAATGCCGGAGATCACCTCGAAGAAAAAGGGGGTGTCTGTCAGCACCGCGCCGTGTTTGCGGTAGACCACCAGGGCGATGGTCCCCACCTCGCTCTGGGGCCGTTCGGCGGCGGTTTTTGTCATATCGTAGCCCCGCGCCTCGGCCAGTTCCAGCACCCGCCGCCGGGTGGCTGCGCTGACGCCGGGTTTGCCGTTCAGCGCCATGGAGACCGCCGCCGCTGAGAGGCCCAGTTCCTTTGCCAGCTCTTTTGCCGTTACCGCCATGATGATTCCTCCTGTGATCGTTTTTCACAGCATAACAGATTAAGTGAATTAAGTCAATGATTTTCTGAAATCAACTTAATTCTAAATTGAAGTTAAGTTTCTTCGTTGGTATCCTTAAGCTATCAAATCTGAACGGAGGAACTACGATATGGCAAACATTGTTCTGGGCTATGCGCCCACCCGCCGAAGCATCTTCAGCGCCCCGGACGCGGTGAAATACCGGGGCCTGACCGCAGACCGCCTGCGGGAGCTGGGCGTCAGCTTCGTGGACATCGACGACATCAACGAGGAGGGCCTGCTCTACAACGAGGAGGACCGGCTGAAAGCGCTGGAAAAGTTCCGGGCTGCCGGGGTGGACGGCCTGCTGCTGGCCCACTGCAACTTCGGCACGGAGTACATCTGCGCCCGGCTGGCCAAAGACCTGGGGGTGCCGGTGCTGCTGTGGGGGCCGCTGGACGAGCGCCCGGAACCCAATGGCGTCCGCTTGCGGGATACCCAGTGCGGCCTGTTCGCCACCGGAAAGGTGCTGCGCAGGTTCGGCGTCCCCTTCACCTACCTGACCAACTGCCGCCTGAATGACCCGGTGTTCGAGCGAGGCCTGCGGGACTTCCTGGCCGTGTGCAACGTGGTCAAGACCTTCCGCAGCATCAAGATCCTGCAAATCGGCCCCCGGCCCTTCGACTTCTGGTCTACCATGTGCAACGAGGGCGAGCTGCTGGAGAAGTTCAACATCCAGCTGGCCCCCATCCCCCTGCCGGAGCTGACCGCCGAGGTGAAGCGGGCCATCGCGGACGGAGACGAAGTGGCCCAGACCATCGCCTATTGCCGGGAGAAGATGGACATCAACGTCACCGAGGAGCAACTGACCAACATCGCGGGGCTGGCTGTGGCCATGGAGCGGCTCATGGGTAAATACCACTGCAACGCAGGAGCCATCCAGTGCTGGAACGCACTGCAAAGCGAGTTGGGCATCATGCCCTGTGCCGCCAACGCCCTGCTCAACGACAAGGGCATCCCAGTGGTCTGCGAAACGGACATCCACGGCGCTGTCACCGCCCTGCTGGTGGAGGCCGCCGCCAACGACGATACCCGCAGCTTCTTTGCGGACTGGACCATCCGCCACCCGGACAACCCCAACGGCGAACTGTTGCAGCATTGCGGCCCCTGGCCCCTCAGCGTAGCCGGGTGCAAGCCCTGCATCACCTACCCGCTGGCCTTCGACTACCCCGGCGCTATCACCGCCGAGGCCAAACACGGCGACCTGACCCTGGCCCGGTTCGACGGCGACAACGGCAACTACTCCCTGCTGCTGGGCAACGCGAAGGGCGTGGACGGCCCCAAGGGGATGGGCACCTACCTCTGGGTGGAGGTGGACAACATCAAGCGGCTGGAGGCCAAAATCGTGGAAGGGCCTTACATCCACCACTGCGTTGGCATCCACAAGGACGTTGTCCCGGTGCTTTACGAAGCCTGCAAATACATCGGCGTCACGCCTGACCTGTACGACCCCATTGAGGAGCAGGTCAAGGCTTATCTCAGGGGGGAATGAGGTATGAATTACAAAGCGTTTTCTTATGACCTGCGCAAAGACGTGCTGGACATGATCGTCTCCGGCAAGGGCGGGCATATCGGCGGCGATATGAGCATCATGGACACCCTTATCACGCTCTATTTCCGGCAGATGAACATCTCCCCGGAAAACCAGAACGACCCTGACCGGGATTACTTCATCATGAGCAAGGGCCACTGTGTCGAGGCACTGTACGCCGTCCTTGCCGCCAAGGGCTTTTTCTCCATTGAACAGGTAATTGCCGAGTTCTCCCACTTTGGCAGCAAATTCATCGGCCACCCCAACAACAAGCTGCCCGGCATCGAGATGAACTCCGGCTCTCTGGGCCACGGCCTGCCGGTCAGTGTGGGCATCGCCCTGGGCAACCGGATGGATGGCCGGAACAACCGCACCTATGTGGTCATGGGTGACGGCGAACTGGCGGAAGGCTCCGTCTGGGAGGGCGCGATGGCCGCCTCCATGTACAAGCTGGACAACCTGTGTGCGGTGGTGGACCGGAACCGACTGCAAATCTCCGGCGGCACCGAGGAGGTCATGGCCCACGACGACCTGCACGAGCGCTTCCGCGCCTTTGGGTGGAACGTCATCGACGTGGCCGACGGCAACGACTCCGACCAGCTCAACGCTGCCTTTGAACAGGCGAAAATGGTGCGGGGCCGTCCCACCGTGGTCATTGCCAACACGGTGAAGGGCTGCGGCTCCTCCGTGATGGAAAACAAAGCGGCCTGGCACCACCACGTTCCCACCCAGGCCGAATATGACCAGATCATCGCTGATTTTGCCGAGAGGAAGGAGGCAGCTCTCCATGAATAAGATCCCCAACCGTGCCGCCATCTGTGAGGTATTGATGGAACAGGCCAAAACGGACAAAGACATCATTGTGCTGTGCAGCGACTCCCGCGGCAGCGCCTCCCTGACCCCCTTTGCCAATGCCTTCCCGAAGCAGTTCGTAGAGGTGGGCATTGCGGAGCAGAATCTGGTCGGCATCTCCGCAGGGTTGGCTAAGACCGGGAAAAAGGTCTTTTGCGCCTCTCCCGCCAGCTTCCTCTCCACCCGCAGCTATGAGCAGGCCAAGGTGGATGTAGCTTACAGCAACACCAACGTGAAGCTCATCGGCATTTCCGGCGGCATCAGCTACGGCGCGCTGGGCATGAGCCACCACTCCGCTCAGGACATCGCCGCCATGTCCGCCATTCCCAATATGCGGGTCTACCTCCCCAGCGACCGCCACCAGACCCGCAAGCTGGTAGAGGCCCTGCTCCAGGACGAACAGGGGGCCTACATCCGGGTGGGCCGGAACCCGGTGGAGGACATTTACACCGAGGACAACTGTCCCTTCGTGATGGACAAGGCCACGGTGCTTGCCGAGGGGACAGACGTGCTGCTGGTGGCCTGCGGCGAAATGGTGCGCCCCGCGCTGGAAGCTGCCCGGCTGCTGAAAAAAGACGGTGTTTCCGCCGCCGTCCTGGATATGTACTGTGTGAAGCCGCTGGACACCGAAACCCTTTTGCGGTACGCGGAGCAGGTGAAGGCGGTCGTCACGGTGGAGGAACACGCGCCCACCGGTGGGCTGGGGTCTATGGTGTCTCAGGTGGTGGCCGCAAACTGCCCCAAAAAGTGCGTCAACCTGGCGCTGCCTGACGCGCTGGTCATCACCGGCACCTCTCAGGAGGTGTTCGACTATTATGGGCTGAACGCTGAGGGAATCGCTCAGAGATCCGCCGAGGTGCTGCATGGCTGAAGCGCGCTATGTGTTGGGCATCGACCAGAGTACCCAGGGGACGAAGGCGATTTTGTTCGATGAACAGGCGGCGATGGTGGGCCGGGCCGACCTGCCCCACCGACAGCTCATCTCCCCCGAGGGATATGTTTCCCACGACCCGGAGGAAATTTATCGAAACACGGTGCAGGTGGTGAAAGACCTGCTCGCCCGGCTGCACATCTCCGCCAGTGCGGTGAAGGCCATCGGCATCAGCAACCAGCGGGAGACTACCGTGGCCTGGAGCCGAAGCACCGGCAAGCCGATCTGTGACGCCATCGTCTGGCAGTGCGCCAGAGCCGAGGGCGTGTGCCGGGAGTTCACCCAGGCGGAACGGGACTACATCCGCTCCGCCACGGGAATGCCCCTGTCCCCTTACTTCCCGGCAGCGAAAATGAAATGGATTTTGGAAAACGTGCCAGAGGCCAGGGCCTTGGCCGACAGCGGCAATCTGTGCTTTGGCACTGTGGACAGTTATTTGCTCTTCACCATGACCCACGGCAAGGTGTTCCAGACGGACTACTCCAACGCCTCCCGAACACAGCTCTTCAACCTCCACACCCTCACCTGGGACGAAACGATTTGTCAGCGGTTTGGCGTTCCCGTGGGGTGTTTGCCGGAGGTCTGTTTCTCGGATTCCTGCTTTGGCGAGACGACGCTGGAAGGCGTTTTTCCCCATCCCATCCCTGTTCACGCCATGCTGGGGGATTCCCACGCCGCCCTGTTCGGCCACGGCTGCCACCACAAGGGGCAGGTGAAAACCACCTACGGCACCGGCTCCTCCATTATGATGCACGCCGGAGATGCTTTCGCGGAGAGCACCCACGGGCTGGTGACTTCCCTGGCCTGGGGCCGGAACGGAACCGTCAGCTATGTGCTGGAGGGCAACCTGAATTACACCGGCGCAGTCATCACCTGGCTCAAGGATGACCTGAACCTGATTTCCTCCGCCGGGGAGACCGAGGCGTTGGCGCTGGCGGCAAATCCCCAGGACACCACCTATCTGGTCCCCGCTTTCTCCGGTTTGGGTGCGCCCTACTGGGACGCGGACGCCCAGGCGATGATTTGCGGTATGAACCGGAGGACCGGAAAGAACGAAATCGTCAAAGCGGCACTGGACGCCATCGCCTACCAGATCACCGACATTCTGGAGGCCATGCAGTCGGACAGCGGCGCGCCCATCCAGCGGCTGTGCGTAGACGGCGGCCCCACGAAAAACCGCTACCTGATGCAGATGCAGAGCGACATCGCCTCCGTTACAGTGGCCGTCCCGGAGGCGGAGGAGCTTTCCGCCATGGGCGCGGCATTTATGGCGGGCATTGCCTGTGGGCTGTATACGGAGGATATTTTTGGCCGTCTGCGTTATGCGCAGTACGAGCCTGCCATGCCCCGGCAGATCCGCGCTGCGAAGTATGACGGATGGAAAGCCGCTGTGGGGATGGTCGTGAAGAAATAGCGGTCTGTGACCGCGGCGATGGCAAACAAGGGAAACTTGTTCAGGTTTGTATACTAAGAGGCGTCGTAAACAGATGATACGTTCAATGAGACATCTCCAGATATTTGTGCTAATTTAGAAACAACAGAGAAGGCAGCGGAATCAGCATAATCCGAACAGATAACAACAGCCCGGCACGGTGGTCACAAAAGTGACTGCCGTGCCGGGATTGTTCTGTTTAGGAATTATATGGGACATTGCTTCACTGAGTAACGGCTCCAATACCGACAGTACGATGACGAAGAAAAACGCAATGACAATATCGCATAAAACAACGTCAATGACCCGCAAGGTCGGGTGGCTGCTCCGTGCCAACGGCAGATGTGTCTGTACATTGCAGTAATTCGCAGAGAACAGAATGACATAAAGCCCCATCATGATGGGCGCATACTCCTTGAGATTGATTGAGATTGTCTTTTTCCATATACCTTGCTCTTCTCCGTGAATCCGATTTTATGTCTGTATGTAAGCGTTCCGCAGGAATGCGTAGCCCATCCCCGACGGGGATGTTCCAAAAGGGGCTTGGGGATTCCCCCAACGAGCCGCCTTTGGGCCAATTGTAGCCCAGAAGCATTGCTCGCGGATAACTGAAAACGTATTAAAAGGTCATTTGTACCTGCATTTTACAAGACAAGGCAGGTATTCGACTGTTATCACTGCAATTTGTTTACCAAAAACTATTAAACCGCCGGGCCACCACTACGAACCGCCCCTCGTCGGTGTGGTAGCTGCAAGTGGAGAGGGTCAGCAACTGATCACCAGAAGCGGCATCGATGTCCCCACCATAGATGTTGTACCGGGCCAGGCCGTCCAAATACTCGTCAACAAGCGTTTCATTGGTCAGGTCGGTTACTGGTAGTGGGGAAAGTCGTCGTTGTTCAGGTCATAATAAAAGGTTGCCACCACCTCGTACTCCCGCAGCTCGTAGAGTGTGTCGAACCGAATCACCGGGTGTTCTTCCCGGCAAGCCGCATCTCCGTAGTCCACCATGTCGTGGTTCTGCTCCCACAGAGATTCGTACTGAAGCAAAACGCCATTTTCGTTTGTCTCATCTTCCGCATCGGTATCTACCTGGTCTGCCAGTGCTTCATTGGCGTTTTTTTCTGTGGCTGAGGTATAGGAATACTGCGCCAGCAGAAAAGCGGAAGTCAGCAGCGCAAGCATCAGCTCATTGTGGATGAGGAAGCAGCCGCCGTGGTGCGGGAGATTTTTCAGATGAAGCTCTCCGGCCTGTCTGCGAGGAAAATCACGGAGCGTTTGAACGAGCGGGGGATTCCCTCTCCCGCACAGTACGCACTGAACCACAAGCGGGGGATGGACTGGCGGAGGCTGAATCAAAAGTCTGCTTGGAATAGCTCGAAAGTGGTCGCCATCTTGAAGGACGAGCGGTATGCCGGAAACATGGTATCTCTGAGAAGAACGCTGAATGGGATATACGGCAGAGACACTGCCATCGAAAAGGAAGAATGGGTGCGTGTGGAAGGCACCCATGAAGCAATTATCTCTTATGAAGATTTTTTGCGGACGCAGGAGACCTTTCTAGTCTATCATAAGAGCCAGCCCAAGACGATTCAGCGGTACAACGCTTTTCGGTGCGCCCACTGCGGAAGGAAGCTGTCTTACAGTCGTGACAGGAAGAAGTTCATTTGCAGGTACGGAGAATCCAACCCGGCGGCGGAGTGCTATCGGGCGGCATATCCGGCAGAGGTTCTCAAAGATGCAGTTCTTACCAGCCTGAAGTGGCACTTTGACCGCTTTGTAGCGTGGGAACAGCTTCAGGTCGAAGGTGAACGCAGGATACGGGAAGTCTGAAGCCAGTCATAAACCCGCCCTTCCCCTCATAGGCTCCAACAGCCGGGCCTTTCGCCCGGCGGTCTGGAGTGGTTGCCATGAAGCAGGATCTGGAAGAGCGGGCTGCGGCGGTGGCCCAGTATATCATCGAGAACCGGGCCACCGTGCGGATGGCCGCGAAGGAGTTTGGAATCTCCAAGTCTACCGTACACAAGGACATCCGTGACCGTCTGCCCGCCTTCAACCGCCCCCTTTACGAGCAGGCGCGGGTCGTCCTGGATGAGAACAAGGCGGAGCGGCATATTCGCGGCGGAATCGCCACCCGGCGAAAATACAAAGGCGAGTGAACCGGCGGCGGGGCCGCGAAATTTCTCTCCCAAGACCGTTTACAGGGGACACTTTTTGTGCTATACTCTTCCTAGAAAAGGCTCTGAGGAAAAACGAACACAAAAGGAGACAAAACAATCATGAAAATCGGATTTGGCAGCGATCACGCGGCAATCGAGCTGAAAAACTGTCTGCTGGAACACATGAAGGAACGCGGCTTCGAGTGCGTGGACTTCGGCGCGTACAGCCCGGAGGAAAAGGTGGATTATCCCGTCCCAGGCCGCGCTGTGGCTGAGGCTATCCGCCGGGGCGAGATCGACCGGGGTGTGCTGGTCTGCGGCACCGGCGTGGGCATCTCTCTGGCCGCCAACAAGGTCCCCGGCATCCGGGCCGGTGTGTGCAGCGAGCCGTACACCGCCAAGATGATCGCCGAACACAACAACTGCCAGATCGTGGCTATGGGCGCCCGTGTGGTCGGCAACGAGCTGGGCAAGATGATCTGCGACACATTCTTTGACAGCCAGTTCCAGGGTGGCCGCCACGCCCGTCGGGTGGGCCTCATTGAGCAGGTGGAGAAGGATTACGGTTACGCCGACGCGGAAATCAAGTAAACATTCAAACGAAAAAAACGCCTGAGTAGAAGCAAACAGAGCTTCACTCAGGCGTTTTTCTGATTTTCGCAGCGTTTCCCCGTCATTCGCTGCCGAGACACTGACAAATCACGGCGGTACGGCGTTCGATCTCCTCCGGGTCCAGCGCGTCGCTGGCGCTGCCGGTGTGTTCCACGCAGACGCTGGCGGCGGCGTTGGCGAAAGCGGCGCAGCGCCACCGGGGGATGCCCCACAGCAGCCCGTGGAGGAACGCGGCCACGAAGGTATCTCCCGCGCCGGTGGTGTCCACGCACCGGCAGCCGGGGTAGGCGGGGACGTAACTGGACCAGTTGTCGAATCGGTAATAGCAGCCGTCAGCTCCCAGTTTGAGGACAACGTACCGCACACCGCAGTCCACCAGCCGCTGGGTGATGGTTTCCGGCGTGCTCTCTCCGGTGAGCATCCGCCCCTCTTCCAGGTTGGCAAAGAAAAAGTCGATGTAGCGCAGCGCGCCAGCCAGGTCCTCCGCCCGCTCCCCGTTTTTGGGACGGGTCATGTCGGTGCAGACCAGGATGCGCCGCCGGTGCAGGGCGGCGAACAGCGTCTCCAGTTCCTGGGCACCAAAGCGGGGAGAGACGAAGATACTGGCAAAGCTGGCGATTTGGACGCCCTCCAGGTGCCGTAGGGCAGGAGTGGTGTGCTCCGGCCCCAGGCGGCGGATAGAGGTGTTTTTGGCGGTGACGAAGCGCCGCTCCCCAGCCTGGTCCACCAGCACGGCGTTGACGCTGGTAGCCACCTGGGGGTCACGGACGACGGTAGAACAGTCCAGCCCCGCCCGGCGGCACTGCTCCAGCAGATAATCGCCTGCCGGGTCCTGCCCCAGCAGCGTGACCAGCCGGACGCGGTGGCCCAGTTGGGCCAGGGTGGTGGCCTCGTTCAGAGCGTCCCCGCCGGTGGAGAGGGAGATGTGGTCGATGGGAGTGGAGTCATGGTCAAAGATGGTGCGGTCCACCGGCCCCAGGGAGAGGTCGGCTACCGCCCCGCCTATGACAAGGATTTGCGCGGGGTCCATATCAATACGCCAGCTTTTCATCCAGCCAGGCTTTCAGCTGGCTGATGGGGACACGAACCTGCTCCATGGTGTCCCGGTCCCGGATGGTGACGGCGTTGTCGGCCTCGGTCTTGTCGTCGCCCACGGTTTGGAAGTCCACCGTGATGCAGTAGGGGGTGCCGATTTCGTCCTCCCGGCGGTAGCGCTTGCCGATGGAGCCGGTGTCGTCGTAGTCCGTCATGAAATACTTGGACAGCTCCGCGTGCAGTTCCTGGGCTTTGGGGGCCAGCTTTTTGGACAGGGGCAGCACCGCGCACTTGAAGGGAGCCAGCGCGGGGTGGAAGTGCATGACCACCCGCACGTCGTCGTTGCCCTTCTTGTCCTTGCCCACCACTTCCTCGTCGTAGGCTTCCACCAAGAAGGCCAGGGTCACACGGTCCGCACCCAGAGACGGCTCGATGACATAGGGGATATAGCGGCGGCTTTCTTCCGGGTCGAAATAGGTCATGTCCTTGCCGGAGGTGTTCTGGTGCTGGGTCAGGTCGTAGTCGGTGCGGTCGGCCACGCCCCACAGCTCGCCCCAGCCGAAGGGGAACAGGTATTCAAAGTCGGTGGTGGCCTTGGAGTAGAAGCTCAGCTCCTCCGGCTCGTGGTCTCGCAGGCGCAGGTTCTCGTCCTTCATGGACAGACCGGCCAGCCAGTCGTGGCAGAACTGCCGCCAGTAGCCGAACCACTCCAGGTCGCTGCCCGGCTTGCAGAAGAACTCCAGCTCCATCTGCTCAAACTCCCGGGTGCGGAAGGTGAAGTTGCCCGGGGTGATCTCGTTGCGGAAGCTCTTGCCGATCTGACACACGCCGAAGGGCAGCTTTTTGCGGGTGGTGCGCTGGATGTTCGGGAAGTTGACAAAAATGCCCTGGGCGGTCTCCGGGCGCAGGTAAACGGTGTTTTTCGCGTCCTCTGTGACCCCCTGGAAGGTCTTGAACATCAGGTTGAACTGGCGGATGTCCGTCCAGTTGTGCTTGCCGCAGGTGGGGCAGGGGATGTTGTGCTGGGCGATAAAGTCGCTCATCTCCTCCTGGGAGAAGGCGTCGATGGGCTTTTCCAGCGCGAAGTCGTTCTCGCCGCACCAGTTCTCGATGAGTTGGTCGGCACGGAACCGCTCGTGGCACTCCTTGCAGTCCATCAGGGGATCGGAGAAGCCCCCCAAGTGACCGGAGGCCACCCAGGTCTGAGGGTTCATGAGAATGGCGGAGTCCAGACCCACGTTATAGGGGTTTTCCTGGACGAACTTCTTCCACCAGGCTTTTTTCACGTTGTTCTTCAGCTCCACGCCCAGGGAACCGTAGTCCCAGGTGTTGGCTAGGCCGCCGTAAATCTCGCTGCCTGCAAAAATGAAACCCCGGCCCTTGCACAGGGCGATGATTTTTTCCATTGTTTTTTTGCTGTTTTCCATACAAATGCTTCCTTTCCAGATTCCAAAAATGAAATAAACAGGCTGTGGAAATGCAAAGTGACGGGTACTGCGGCAAGAAAAAACGCCTTGAGCATTGCTGCTCAGGGCGAACTGCTGTCCGTGGTGCCACCTGACTTCCCGGCCCCAGGGCCGGACACTCTCTCCCGGTAACGGCGGGAACCGGCAGCGTCTACTGGCCTCGGGGCGTTCGAGCTGCGGCTCAGGGGCGCCTTCGCTCTGCTCCTTCGGGGGCCTTGCACCAAACGGCCCTTCTCTGACACCCGGAACAGGGGTACTCTTCCCCGTCACTGCTGATAACGAGGGTATCGTACCATGTTTTTTTTCTCCCGTCAAGGGGATTTTTGCGGCTTTTTGCCGTTTCTCACAGCAGCCGGAAGGACTGGCGGAGGGCGGTGGCCACGGCCCACGCGGGTCACGTCACTCTGGAAAACCCCCTTTATTTTCCGACTTAGTGACAAAAAAGCAGAAAGCTTTCCGGGACAGCCGGGCGAGATGGGAACAGCGGCGGGTTTACTGCCAAAAACGCAAAAAACCGTCGGAGGGACCCCCGCCGACGGTTTGGTTCGATATTGGTTACAAAATTTCTCTGTACAGGGCGGAGGCGTCGTCCTTGCGGACGGCCTCGGCTACCGCCAGCACCTCCACCTTGACGGCGCGCTGGCCGAACTGAATTTCCAGCACGTCGCCGGTTTTCACGTCATAGGAGGCTTTCACCGGCCGCCCGTTGACGCTGACCCGGCCCGCGTCGCAGGCTTCGTTGGCCACGGTGCGCCGCTTGATGAGGCGGGACACCTTTAAATATTTGTCTAGTCTCATTCTATTTCACCAAATCCTTCAAATTTTTTGCGGGCTTGAACTGCACGGCCCTGGTGGGCGGCACCTGGATGGGTTCGCCGGTTTTCATGTCCCGGCCCACACGGGCGGCCCGCTGTTTGACCTCGAAGGAGCCGAACCCCACCAGTTGTACCCGTTCCCCCTCGGACAGAGCGTCGGTGACGATGAGGAGCAGCTTGTTCACCGTCTCCTCCGCCTCCTTTTTGGTCAGGCCAGTTTCCAATGCCAGCCGGGCGCAAAGCTCCGTCTTATTCATGGGGGTCCTCCTTCGCCTTGCGGTAGAGGGCCAGCTGTTCCTCCAGCGAGAGGTCGGCTAAATCGCCCTCCGCTGCGGCTTCCACCCGGGCGAATCGCTGGATGAACTTCTCACAGGTGGCGTTCAGCGCGTCCTCCGGGTCCACCCCGGACCACCGGGCCAGGTTCACCGCCGCGAACAGCAGGTCGCCAATTTCCTCCGCGATGTGGGCCGGGTCGCCCTCGTTCAGCGCTTCTTCCACCTCGGCGTGTTCCTCCCGCAGTTTGTCCACCGCGCCGGAGATGTCCGGCCAGTCGAAATGGGCTTTGGCGGCCTTGCTCTGGAGCTTTTCCGCCCGCCACAGAGCGGGCAGCGTCCGGGCCACGGCGTTGAGGGTGTCGGTGTAGCTGGACTGATGTTTTTCCTCCCGCTTGAGTTCCTCCCAGTTGACCAGCACCTCATCGGTGTTCTCCACCTGCCGGGCGGCAAAAACGTGGGGATGGCGGAAAATCAGCTTTTTACAGGCCCGGTCTGCCACGTCGTCGATGTCGAAGTGTCCGGCGTCCTCCTCGATGCTGGCGTGGAACAGCACCTGCATCAGCACGTCGCCCAGTTCCTCCTCCATCAGGTCCAGGTCCTCCCGGTCAATGCCCTCGGCCAGCTCGTAGGCTTCCTCCAGCAGGTTCCGGCGGATGGAGTGGTGGGTCTGCTCCCCGTCCCAGGGGCAGCCGCCGGGGTGCCGGAGAATGGCGATGATCTCCCGGAAGTCGTTTAAGTCGTAGTGTTCTTTTTGTTCGTAGTCTACCATAATCGTCCTCTTATTCCTGCAAATCGTCCAATTCTTTTTTCCACAAGTCCGCCACCGCGTCGCTGGGCATCCGCCAGTCCCCTCTGGGGCTGAGGGTGACGGAGCCGACCTTTGGCCCGTCAGGGATGCAGGAGCGCTTGAACTGCTGCATAAAGAAGCGGTGGTAGAAGTTCTTCTCCCACTTCAAAATGGTCTCGTCGCTGTAGGCCCCCTGGAAGGCGTACCGGGCCAGCCGGTAGACCTTTTTCGGCGGGAAACCGAAGCGGATACCATAATAAAGGTAGAAGTCGTGCAGCTCGTAGGGACCCACCAGATCCTCGGTCTTTTGGGCGATCTGGCCGTTTTCCTCCGGGGGCAGCAGCTCCGGGGAGACAGGGGTATCTAAAATGTCGTCCAGCACAGCGGAAAGCTCCGGCTTTTCCTGCCGGTTCACGTCGCTGACGTACCGGGTCAGGTGGCGCACCAGCGTCTTGGGGATGGAGCAGTTGACGGCGTACATGCTCATGTGGTCGCCGTTGTAAGTGGACCAGCCCAGGGCCATCTCCGACAGGTCGCCGGTGCCGATGACCAGCCCGCCGGTCTTGTTGGCGATGTCCATCAGCACCTGGGTGCGTTCCCGGGCCTGACAGTTTTCATAGGTGACGGAGCGGTCCGCCGGGTCGTGGCCGATGTCGGCAAAGTGCCGCATAACGCTCTCCCCGATGTCCACCCGCCGGAAGGTGGTCCCCAGACAGTGGGCCAGGGTGGTGGCGTTGTCGCGGGTGCGGTCAGTGGTGCCGAAGCAGGGCATGGTAACGCAGATGATGTCCGTGGCGGGACGGCCCAGCAGCTTCATGGCGTTGTCCGTGATGAGCAGGGCCAGGGTGGAATCCAGACCGCCGGAGAGACCAATCACCGCCGTTTTCGCGTGGGTGTGTTCCAGACGCTTGCGCAGGCCCAGGGAGACCAAGGTGAAAATTTCCTGGCACCGGGCGGCCCGGTCCCCCAAATCGGCGGGGACAAAGGGGTTGGGGGCCACGTACCGGGTCAGCTTCGTCTCCCGCAGGGGCAGGGAGAAGCGGAACTCGTCGGTGCAGTTCTCCGAGTCCACCGGGAAGGTGGACATCCGCTGCCGCTCGAAAGCCAGCTTGTGTACGTCAATTTCTGACACGGTCAATCCCGTCTCGAACCGACGCTCCGCCAGCAGGGAGCCGTTTTCCGCCACCAGATCGTGTCCGCCATAGACCAGGTCGGTGGAGCTTTCGCCCTCGCCGGCCCCGGCGTAGACATAGCCGCAGACCAGCCGCCCGGACTGCCCGGTGACGAGGTTCCGGCGGTAAGCGTCCTTGCAGACGATTTCGTCCGAGGCGGAGAGGTTCAGAATGATGGTGGCCCCCGCCGCCGCCAGGTCGTTGGAGGGAGGGGTAGGCACCCACAGATCCTCGCACAGCTCGATGCCGATGCACAGTTCCGGTAGCTCCTCACAGCGGAAAACCATCCCCGTGCCCATCTGCACCTCCTGCCCGCAGAGGGAGACGACGCCGGAGTAGTCCCGCCCGGAGGTGAACCACCGTGCCTCGTAAAACTCGGTATAGTTGGGGATGTGGGTCTTGGGGACGACGCCCAGCAGCTCCCCGTTGCAGATGGCCGCGGCGCAGCTGTAGAGCTTGTTGTTCCGGCGGAGGGGCAGGCTCACCGCCACGAACATCTCCAGCCCACGGCTGGCCTCCACCACCTGGGCCAGAGCCTGTTCCGCCCCCTTTAATAAGGTGGGCTGCAAAAACAGGTCGGCGCAGGTGTAGCCGGTCAGCCCCAGCTCAGGAAAGGCCAGCACCTGCACCCCCTGGGCGGCGGCCTCCCGCATCAGGGCGATGGTCTGGGCGGCGTTGTGGGCGCAGTCCGCCACACGGATGGAAGGCGTCGCCGCGGCGACCTTGATAAATCCGTCACGCATGATGTTCTCCTTTATATGTCAGTGTATTTGTATTCCTTTAGCAGTTTACCCCAAACCGGCGCAAAAGGCAAGACACGGCGAAAATTTCCCCGCACGTTTTCCCCTGCGCCCGCATAGACTAGCGAAGCGGATGAAAAGGAGGCTCAACTATGTGTGGTATTGCGGGCTTTTGCAACTGGAACCGGGACAACACCGCCCCCTGCTGGCGGGAGGCAGCGGAGCGGATGGGGGACGCGCTGGCCCACCGGGGGCCGGACGACGAGGGGCTGTTTCTGTCCCTCGCCTGTGCGCTGGCCCACCGGCGGCTGGCGGTCATCGACCCGGAACACGGCCAGCAGCCCATGACCGGCGGCCACTGCACCCTGGTCTACAACGGGGAGCTGTACAACACCCCCGCCCTGCGGCTGGAGCTAGAGCGGCGGGGCCATGTGTTCCGCACCAACACAGATACCGAGGTGGTGCTGGAGGGCTATTTGGAATACGGCGCGGCGGTCAGCAGTCATTTGGAGGGCATTTACGCCTTTGCCATTTGGGACCAGCGGAAAGGACAGCTGTTCTGCTGCCGGGACCGGTTTGGGGTGAAGCCCTTTTTCTACGCCGTTCAGGGGGACACGTTTCTCTTTGGCTCGGAGCCGAAAGCCCTGTTCGCCTACGGGTTGGAACCGAAAGCGGATGAGGACACCTGGAGGGAGATTTTGGGTATCTGCCCCGCCCGAACGCCGGGCAGCGGCGTGTTCGCCGGGGTGTCGGAGCTGCGCCCCGCCCATCAGATGGTGGTGACGGGGGAGGGGATAACGGTTTCCCGCTACTGGAACGTGGAGAGCCGGACACATACGGAAAGCTACGACGAAACGGTGGAGCATCTGCGGGAGCTGCTGACCTCTGCCGTCCGGCGGCAGCTGGTCAGCGACGTGCCCCTTTGTACCCTGCTCTCCGGCGGGCTGGATTCGTCTTTTTTGACCGCTGTGGCGGCGGAGGACTGCCGGGAACGGGGCCTCCAGGAGCTGGAGACCTACTCCTTTGACTACACAGACAACCAAAAGTATTTCCATGCCAGCGCCTTCCAGCCCGACGCCGACTGGCCCTGGGTGGAGCGAATGCGGGAATACTGCGGCACCCGTCACACTGTCCTGACTTGCAGCCAGGAGACGCTGGTGGAGCTGCTGGAGGACGCGATGACCGCCAAGGACTTCCCCGGCATGGCGGACTGCGATTCCTCTCTGCTGTATTTTTGCCGGGAAATGCGAAAAAAACACACGGTTGCCCTGTCCGGGGAATGTTCCGATGAGATTTTCGGCGGCTACCCCTGGTTCCACAGGCCGGATATGCTGGCGGCGGACACCTTCCCCTGGTGTATGGACTTGTCCGCCCGCACCTGCGTTCTCCGCCCGGGGCTGGCGGAGCGGCTGGACCTGGAGGAGGCCGTCCGCGCCCGCTACCGGGCCAGCCTGGAGGAGACGCCCCGGCTGGAAGGGGAGGGGCCGGAGGAGGCCCGCCGCCGGGAGATCGCCTGGCTCAACCTGAACTGGTTCATGACCAACCTGCTGGACCGGAAGGACCGGATGAGCATGGCCACGGGGCTGGAGATTCGCGTTCCCTTCTGCGACCACCATGTAGTGGAATACGTCTGGAACATTCCCTGGGAAATGAAGAGCCGGGGCGGGGTGCGCAAGCAGGTGCTCCGGGACGCGGCGAAGGGAATTTTGCCGGAGGACGTGCGAAACCGGCCCAAATCCCCCTATCCCAAGACCCACAACCCCCTCTTTGAGCGGTTGGCCCGGGAAAAGCTGCTCTCCATTTTGGACGACGCAAACGCTCCCATCCATGCGGTGGCGGATGAGGACGCGCTGCGGGAGGGGCTGCTGCGCAGCGCTGGGGACTATGGGCGGCCCTGGTTCGGGCAGTTGATGGCTGGGCCGCAGATGATCGGGTATCTCATCCAGGTGAATCAGTGGATGGAGCGGTATCAGGTGAAAATATGACGAAATAAAAGGGCAGGCCGGAAAGCAATTCAACTGGACAACTGCTGACCGCCGGGAGATGGGGGACAGCTGTTGTCCTGGGCTGACAACAATTGGCGTTTAAGATTCGGGAATTTTGACTTGCCATGCCATAGAAACTCTTGTATAATGGAGGCGGTTCCATAGGATTCGGCATCAACGGATCTATGGCGCCGCCTTTCTGCTGTCGAGCAGCAATTTGGCGGACAATTCGCGGGAAAATGGAGACCAATGAGGCGAAATGCGCAGAGAGAAGCGCGCTGCCATCCCCAGTGGCAAAGCTGGACAAAACAAGTAAAATATGACTAAGAAAGGCGTTTTGTTCCTAAAAATGGGCCGGGGGGGTAAATTGTCATGATTTGCCTTAAATTCTGTGAAATCGTATGAAAATTGCTGAAAATCTCCCAAGGTATTTAGCGGAAATTTTTCGGTGCGGCGGTTGCAAAAAGTTCCAAATGCTGTATAATACAATGTAGTGTAGACAAGCTGTAGAAAAACGGCAGCCGAGACAGACCGGCGGCATGAAAGCAATCCTTATTTTGGAAAATGGGGGGGGGGGCAAACTGTCAGGTCTACAGCGGTAAATGCACAGGAAGGAGTCACATTTGCCCGCATTGCAGAGCGGCGACTCCATGACCAGAGAGAAAAAATGATAGAATTAACCGATTTTCATTCACATATCTTACCATCCATGGACGATGGCAGCTCCTCCGTGCAGGAAAGCGTCGAAATGCTCCGCCTGTCTTACCAGGGAGGCGTAAGAAGAATGGTGGCAACGCCTCATTTTTACGCCCAGAAGGAATCGCCGGCGCGGTTTTTGGCCAGACGCAGCGAAGCGTGGGACCGGCTGGCGCCGGCGCTGCCGGAGGACACGCCGAGGCTCTACCTTGGGGCGGAAGTGTGCTACTATGCCGGCGTCTCACAGACAGAATCCCTGCCTGAGCTGTGTATCGAAGGAAGCAACCTCCTTCTGCTGGAGATGCCCTTTCAAAAGTGGACGGGGCGCGTGACAGGCGAAGTGATCCAAATTGCGCAGGAGCGGGGGATTCGCGTGCTCCTGGCTCACATTGACCGCTATCTTGCCTTCCAGTCACCGGACACTTGGGAGCGGCTGGCCGCAAGCGGGGTCCTGTTTCAGGTGAACGCCTCCGCTTTTCTGGGCGGCTGGAGTTCCCGCCGCAGGGTGTGCAAGCTGCTGCGCGAGGGAGAAATCGCGGCGCTGGGTTCCGATTGCCACAACATGAAAAACCGGAAGCCCAATCTGAGCGATGCTTTCGCGGTCATCCAGAAAAAAATCGGGCAGGAAGCTGTCTGTATGATGACAGAAAGAGCGGACTATTTGCTCACGAGTGGGCGGATCGCCGTAAAACCCTGACCCTCGTACTCCTTTGCGACAAAAGAGAAATGGAGACAGAAAGATATGTACGAAAAAAGCATCTATCGTTGGTATAAGCACTGGGATTTCACATTACTCGACATTATCTGCATGGAGGTCGCGTTCTGGTTGGCAGCGACGATCCGCATTGGCGACCAGATGGGGAGCCAGCTGTACAGACACATTGCGATCGTCCTGGTCGTGCTGAACATCTGCGTGGTGTTCTTCGGTGAAAACTATAAGGGGATTTTAAAACGCGGCTACCTCATTGAGGCGGAGATGTGCCTGAAACATGTGCTGTACATCATCGCTGTCCTGCTGATTTATCTGTTTGCAGTGAAGGAAACGGGAAATTATTCCCGCATCGTGTTTTTCCTCTTCGCGATTTTCTATTTTGGATTGACGTATGTGTGCCGGTGCCTGTTAAAACGGCACCTTCGGGCCAAAGGGAAAGCCAATAACGGCAACCATGCCCTTGTCGTCATCGTGGATCGGGCCAACGCCGAGGAAGTAGTTACAAACATTTGCCAATACAATTTTGGCGAGTTCTGCGTCAATGGCGTCGCCATCCTCGACGCGGAGATGGTGGGGCAGGAGATTGCCGGGATCCCGGTGGTGGCCGACGGTGACAGTGTGCTGAAATACCTGAAAGAGACGTGGGTCGATGAGGTGTTCATCCATCTCCCCAACGATATGGAGGTTTCCCAGGAGCTTTTTGACGGGTGCGCGGAGATGGGCATCACGATTCATCTCCGGCTCGCCGATATCGTTCCTCAGGGTATGAACCAGACGATTGAAAAAATCGGAAGCTATACGGTGCTGACGAAGTCGGTCAAAATGGTGACGCTGCGGCAGAAGGTGCTAAAGCGTTTGATGGATATTGCAGGAAGCCTTGTGGGATTGGTCATCACAGGAATCGCATTTATTTTTGTGGCCCCGGCCATTTATATCAAGTCTCCCGGCCCCATCTTTTTCTCTCAGACGCGGATCGGGCAAAACGGAAAGCGATTCAAATTATATAAGTTCCGCTCCATGTATGTGGACGCAGAGGAACGCAAAAAGGACCTTATGGAGGAAAACGAGGTCGCGGACGGCATGATGTTCAAAATTGACGACGACCCGCGGATTATTAAGGGCGTCGGACACTTTATCCGCAGAACCTCCATCGACGAGCTGCCCCAGTTTTGGAACGTGCTGAAAGGCGACATGAGCCTGGTTGGTACGCGCCCGCCCACGGAGGACGAGTGGGAAAAGTATGAACTGCATCACCGGAAACGCCTGGCGATTAAACCGGGGATTACCGGAATGTGGCAGGTCAGCGGCAGAACGAAAATCAAGGACTTTGAGCAAGTGGTCGCGCTGGACACGAAATACATATTGGACTGGTCATTGAGCCTGGACGTGAAGATTCTGTTTAAGACGCTTGAGGTCGTGGCGAAACGCGAGGGCGCGGCGTAAACGCTCGGGTGCGCGAAGCCTGTAGGAAGCGGGACGGACGAGCGAGCGGTTCATGCGGCGCAAGGCGATGAGGGAAAAGATGATGGTTGGCACTCCCTTACCTGCTATTAGAACAAAAAAGTGCGCAGCCTTACCCGTCAGAAACAGGCCAAAAGGACTAAGAACGTAAA
>JAJBVG010000030.1:0-3154 GCA_020859945.1 Clostridiales bacterium
GATGGCCTCTGCCATGCGGCAAAGACCATCTCTAGCAAATCTTTTTTGTTTTTTTATTGTCTACTTGACAGGGGGCACTTCAAACAGCGGACATTCGTGGGTTTTGGCATGATTCAGTTGAATCAGATGTTCCCGTGAACCCTTGCATTTTTGGCGGCGGTTTCATTAACGGAATCAAATATTTTTTGTTGTGTTTTTTGATGTTTTTTACCAAAACGGCAGGACTTTCTAAGGTGTATTCGCGGGAGGAATCAATTGTAATTGTTGAGGCGGAAAGTGTTATAACTGTTTTACAGACTTACTCCACAGATTTCAGCGATTCTGCCATGTCGATGCCCCTGATTTTCCGGCGGAGGATCAGGTCGGTGGCCACGGTGAACAGAATGACCATACCTACGGTGAGCAGATAACTGATCGGTTTAATAATGGTTTTGAAATACACCATGTCCACCTGAATTTGGGCGATGACAAAGGCGTGGAGGGCCACCCCCAGGGGTAGACCGCAGCAAATACCCATCAGGGAGAGGATAAAGTTCTCCCGGAACACATAGGACCCCGTCTCGCGGGCGTGGAAACCCAGCACCTTGATGGTGGCGATTTCCCTGGCCCGCTCGGAGATGTTGATGTTGCCCAAGTTAAACAGCACCACGAAGGCCAGTGCCCCGGCGCAGGCCAGCACCAGGATGACCACATAGTTCAGACTGTTCATCATGTTGTCGATGGCGGTGCGGGTGTCCGACACCACCGAGACGTTAGAGACTTCGTCCTGACCGGAGAAGGCGGCGGAGACGCTGTGCTCGTCCACGTCCTCGTTTAGCCGCAGCACCAGGGTTTCCGGCTCACAGTCCTCGGAGAACACGGCGGCGTAGGTCTCGCCGGTCATGTAGACGTAGTTGTAAACGTAGTTCTCCACCAAACCCACCACAGTGGCCTCTCCTCTGGTACTGTCGTTGACGGTGAGGGTCACGGTGTCGCCCACTTCCACCCCAGCCAGGGTAGCCAGCTTCTGGGTGATGAGGACTTCTCCCGTGCCGGGATAGGCCACGGTCTCGCCGTCCAGGTGCAGGTCAAAGACTTGGGTAATGTTTTCGTCATCCGAGGCGACAAAGTACACCGTTTTGGTGGCCTCGCTGCCGGTCAGGTCGCCGGACCACATCCGGGCCAATGCCTGGGTTTCAATTTGACCGCCGCAATTTTCTGCTGCCCAGTCCAGGTCGTCCTGAGTGATGGGGTCGTCATAGGTGACGGTCAGGTCGTACTTTTGAATGTCGTCATACTGGTAGTTGGCGATGTCGGCGATGGAGTCGTTGATGCCAAAGCCGGTGAGCACCAGGGCGGTGCATCCGGCGATGCCCAAAATCATCATGAACATCCGCTTTTTGAAGCGGAAGATGTTCCGCAGGGTCACTTTATGCAGGAATTTCAGCCGCGACCACAGGGGCGTGATGCGCTCCAGGAAGATGCGCTTGCCCGCTGCCGGAGCCGCCGGGCGGATTAGGTCGGCGGGGGTGCTCTCCATGGTGCGGCGGCAGGCAAACCAGGTGGTTCCGGCGGAGCAGAGCAGCGATGCCGCCATGGAAATCGCCAGCAGCGAGTAGTCGTACACGCAGAGGAACCCCTTAATGTTGTAAATCATCTGATAGGCTTTCCAGATGACGAACGGGAACAGGCACCCGCCCAGGAAGAAGCCCAGCAGACAGCCCAAAATCGCCGCCGTACCGGAGTAAATCAGGTACTTGGCGAGAATGGAGCCGCGGCTGTAGCCCAGGGCGCGCATGGTGCCGATTTGGGTGCGGTCGTCGTCCACCATCCGGGTCATGGTGGTGGAGCAGACCAGCGCCGCGATGAGGAAGAAGAACACCGGGAACACACCGGCCAGCCGGTCCACGATTTGGGAGTCGCTCTCGAAGGTGACGTAGCCGCTGTTGGTGCTGCGGTCCAGCACGTACAGCTCTGCGCCCTCCAGGTCGGCCAACTCCTTCCGGGCGTCGGCCAGCTCCTGCTCCGCGTCGGCAATTTCCGCGTCAAACTCGGCCACGCCGTCCTCATATTCCGCCAGCCCATCCTGGTATTCAGCCAGTCCATCGGCGTACTCCGCCTCGCCGTCCTCGTATTCGGCCAAACCGTCCTCATACTCCGCCCAGCCGTCGGCCAGGGTCTGTACCCCCTCGTTGTAGCTGTCCAGCCCCTCATAGTAGGCTTCGATACCCGCTTCAAACTCTTCCAGCGAGGCTTTCGCGCTGTCCAGCTTAGCCTGCTGGGTGATTTTTTGGGTGTTCAGCTCTGCAACGCCGGCGTTGTACTGGCTCCAGCCGTCCTCCAGCGCGGCCCGAAGGGTTTCCAGTTGGGCCTCGCTTTCATCCAGGGTGGACTTGGCCGCATCCAGCGTGGCTTTCTGGGTGTCCAGTTCTTCGGCGGCGGCGTCCAACTGGGCTTTGCCCTCGGTGAGAGCGGTGGCAGAGGATTCCAGCGTCTGGCGGGTCTCGTCCAACTGCTGGGCAGTCGCTACCAGTTCGGCGGAAGCCGCAGCCTGGGATTCGTACTGGGCCAGCCCCTCTTGGTAAGCGGCCAGATTTTCCTCATATTCGGCAAGGGCGGCGTTATATGCCTCGCTGCCCGCCTGCCATTGGGCCAGCGCCGCCAAGTACGCCTCCGAATCCGGGGCCATCAGCGCAAGGGATTCCTCCAGCGCGTCCAGTTGAGCCTTGGTTTCGTCCAGAGTAGCCTTTGCCGCGTCCAGGTCGGCGGCAGTGGCCTCCAACGTTTGGCGGGTGGCTTCCAGCGCTCCGGCGGTTTCCAGCGCAGCCGTCGGCGTCATGCCGGTGGCGGATTCAAACTGCTCCAGAGCGGTTTCATAGGCCGTCAACTCTTTCTGGTAGGCCGCCTGATTTTCCTCGTACTCGCTGAGGGCGGCATTATATTGCTCGGTGTCCGCCTGCCACTGGGCTAAGGCGGCGGTGTATTCCTCGGAGCCAGGGGCCAAATTGGCCAGCGCTTCTTCCTGGGTGTCCAGTTGAGCCTTGGTGTCCGCCAGAGTCGATTTTGTCTCCTCCAGGTCGGCGGCAGTGGCCTCCAGTGTCTGGCGGGTGGTTTCCAAATCTTCAGCGGCGGCCAGCACTTCGTCCAGCGTCATGCCGGTGGTGGATTCAAACTG
>JAJBVG010000030.1:3254-19683 GCA_020859945.1 Clostridiales bacterium
CTTCAGCGGCGGCCAGCACTTCGTCCAGCGTCATGCCGGTGGTGGATTCAAACTGCTCCAGCGCGGCCTCGTACTGGGCCAGCCCTTCCTGGTAAGCAGCCAGATTCTCCGCGTACTCGGTGAGGGAGGTAATATACTGGTCGTAGCCCGCCTGCCACTGGGCAAGGCCGCTTTCATACTGCGCGGTCCCATCGGCCAACTGGCTTTCCCCGTCGGAGAGGGTTTCCTCCAGCGCCTCCAGCTGGGCTTTGCTGTCGGCGAGGGTGGCCTCTCCCTCGGCAATGGCCTCATCCAGCGCATCCTGCCCTTCGTTGTAAGCGTCCCATCCGGCGGCAAGGGCGCTCTCCCAGGAGGTGAAACCGCTCTGAATGGCCTCCGCGCCCTCATCCAGCTGGGATTTCGCGTCGTCCAGCTCCTGTTTCGCGTCGGCAAGCTCCGCCTCGCCGTCCTCCAGTTCCTGGAGGGCGTCGGCCAGGGTCGCTTTTGCCTCGTCCAGCTCGGCCCGTGCGTCCTCCAGCTGAACACGTGCGTCCTCCAGCTCCGCCCAGGCGTCGGCCAATTCTTCCTCCGCCTCGGCTTTTTTGTCCGCCAGCTCCTGTTCGCCGTCGGCGATTTCCTGCTCCGCGTCGGAAATTGTGTCGCCTACCCGCAGCTCCACAGACCGGGTGGCGGCGGTCTCCACGTCGTCGGAGAGGGCGTCGATGGCGTCGTCATATTCGTCGCTGTAAAGCTCCAGATCCTCGGTGTAGGTGACGTAAATTTCCATGTAATACTCGCTGGCGAAGCCCTCCGGCTCCATCAGCACGAAACCGGTGATGCTGCCGTTGCCCAGAGAGGTGGTGCCCCGGGAGGTGTCCAGGTACAGGGGCGTCCGGCAAATGCCCACCAGGGTGTATTCGGTATAGGCGAAGTCCTCCAAGGTGTCCTCGTCGTTGCAGTCCTCCAGAGAAATCGTCTGACCGATCATGTCCTCGGTGAAGCACCGGGAGTCCCCCAAAACCTCGTTGCCCGCCTGGGGCATTTCCCCGGCAATCAGCTCCGGCAAGTTCATGCCGTCGTTCAGGGCCTGGGCGCGGTAGACCAAGGTGTCCGCGTCCTGCTGCCAGATGAAGTCGGCGTAGTAGGACCCCACGGCATATTCCACCCCGTCCACCTGGGCCACAGCCTCCACGTCGTCGTCGTCAAAGCCCCAGGTGGAGAGTAGACGCAGGTCGAACAGGTTGGAGCTTTCGATGTACTGGGTGAATACCGTCGTCATGGCCGGACGGGTCAGCTTTAATCCGGCGAAGAAGGCCACCCCCAGCAGGATGATGAGGACGATGGAGACATACCGTCCGATGCTGCCGGTGATGCACCGCCGGATGTTTTTTCGCAGCGCTTTTGTCATGGCTTCACCACTCGATCTGTTCCACCGGGATGACGTGGTCGTTGCGGTGGGTGGAATGGATGGCGCCGCTCTTGACCCGGATGATGCGGTCTGCCATGGCGGACAGGGCGCTGTTGTGGGTGATGATGACCACGGTCATCCCGTCCCGGCGGCAGCTGTCCTGGAGCAGCTTGAGGATGGATTTGCCGGTCTCGTAGTCCAACGCGCCGGTGGGTTCGTCGCACAGCAGCAGCTTGGGCCGCTTGGCCAGCGCCCGGGCGATGGAGACCCGCTGCTGCTCGCCGCCGGAGAGCTGGGCGGGGAAGTTGTCCATCCGCTCGCCCAGCCCCACGGCCCGAAGGACCTGTTGGGCGGGGATGGGGTCCTTGCACAGCTGGGCCGCGATCTCCACGTTCTCCAGAGCCGTCAGGTTGGGGATGAGGTTGTAGAACTGGAACACAAAGCCGATGTCATACCGGCGGTAATTTTCTAGCTGGGCGCGGGTGAAACCGCCAATGTCCACCCCGTCCATAATGACCTTTCCGGTGGTCAGGGCGTCCATGCCCCCCAGGATGTTCAGCAGGGTGGTCTTGCCCGCGCCGGACTCGCCCACGATGACGCAGACCTCGCCCTTTTCGATCTCGAAGCTGACGTTGCTCAGGGCCTTGACCTCCACAGAGCCGGTTTTATAAATTTTGGTCACGTTTTCAAATTGAACAAAGGCGCTCATGGCGGTTCCCCCTTTATTTCGTAAATTTCATTATAACAAAACACGTTGTTCCTTTCCTAAACAGTTTGTAAATACCCCGACAAATCCTTGTGCTGCCTGCGGGAAAAGTATTTTTACGATATTGAACCGATTAACTGGGAAAATTGATAAAACTGGCCTTGAAATGATGGGCGGTTTCGTGTATATTTATCTTATAGCGAGACGAAGCGGGCGGAGCGGCCGCGCACACGCGGCTCGGCCCATCCTCCGGCGGAGAACGCCGGAACAAACTGTGATTTTCAGGAGGAAATGAACATGGGTATTTCTGCAAACGAAGCGAAAGAGGCCATTTTGACCGGGAAAACCGCGCTGGGCATCGAGTTTGGCTCCACCCGCATCAAGGCGGTGCTGGTCGGCCCGGACAACGCCCCCATCGCTGCCGGCGACCACGAGTGGGAAAACCGGCTGGAAAACGGCATTTGGACCTACTCTCTGGACGACATTTGGACGGGCCTCCAGGACGCTTACGGCAAGCTGGCCCAGGACGTGACCGCCCAGTACGGTGTAGACCTGGAGACCGTAGGCGCCATCGGGTTCAGCGCCATGATGCACGGCTACATGGCCTTTGACAAGGCGGGGAACCTGTTGGTGCCCTTCCGCACATGGCGCAACACCATTACCGGCCAGGCGGCGGAGGAGCTGACTGCCCTGTTCCAGTTCAACATCCCCCAGCGGTGGAGCATCGCCCACCTTTATCAAGCCATCCTCAACGGGGAGGAACACGTTCCCCAGGTGGATTTCTTTACCACCCTGGACGGTTACATCCACTGGCAGCTCACCGGCCAAAAGGTGCTGGGCGTGGGCGAAGCCTCCGGCATGTTCCCCATCGACAGCGACACCTGCGACTACAACCAGCGGATGATCGACCAGTTTGACGACCTGGTGGCGGACAAGGGCTATCCCTGGAAGCTGCGGGACCTGCTGCCCAAGGTGCTGAACGCCGGGGAACCGGCGGGTGTGCTGACCGAGGAAGGGGCGAAACTGCTGGATGTCTCCGGCAAGCTCAAGGCCGGTATCCCTCTGTGCCCGCCGGAGGGCGACGCAGGCACCGGCATGGCCGCCACCAACAGCGTCAAGCAGCGCACCGGCAACGTCTCCGCCGGGACCTCCGTGTTCTCCATGGTGGTGCTGGAGAAGCCCCTGAGCAAGCCCTATCCTGAGATCGACCTGGTGACGACCCCCGACGGCAGCGCCGTGGCGATGGTCCACTGCAACAACTGCACCTCCGACCTGAACGCCTGGGTGAACCTCTTCAAGGAGTTCGCCGAGAGCTTCGGCATCGAGGTGGATATGACCAAGCTCTTTAGCACCCTCTACAACAAGGCCCTGGAGGGCGACCCGGACTGCGGCGGGCTGCTGGCCTACAACTACTTCTCCGGCGAGACCATCACCGGCTTCGAGGAGGGCCGCCCCCTGTTTGTCCGCCAGCCGGACAGCAAATTCAACCTGGCCAACTTCATGCGGGTACACCTGCTGACCTCTCTGGGGGCCATCAAGGTGGGCAACGACATCCTGAGCAACGAGAACGTCCGCATCGACCGCATCACCGGCCACGGCGGCCTGTTCAAGACCCCCGTGGTGGGACAGAAGCTGCTGGCCGCCGCGCTGAACGCGCCCGTCTCCGTCATGGAGACCGCCGGAGAGGGTGGCGCGTGGGGTATGGCGCTGCTGGCCTCCTATATGCTGAACAAGGCCGAGGGACAGTCCCTCTCCGACTTCCTGGAGAGCCAGGTGTTCGGCGGCAACACCGGCGTCACCCTGGAACCCGACCCCACCGACGTGGAGGGCTTCAACACCTTCATCCAGCGGTACATCGACTGCCTGTCCGTTGAGCGGGAAGCGGTGCTCACCCTGCGGTAAGCCATGAGACAACAGCGAGAGTATCCCTCTGTCCAAATCACCCCCAAGGCGGAACGGGCCGTCAAGCGGGGCCACCCCTGGGTCTACGCCGGGGAAATCAAGTCCACCAACGGGTCGCCGGAAAACGGCGGCCTGGTGGACGTGTTCGCCGGGACCGCCTACATGGGCACCGGCTTCTACAACGACAACAGCAAGATCACCGTCCGGCTGTTGAGCCGCAATGCCAACGACAGGTTTGACGCCGCCTTTTGGCGGCGGCGGGTGGAGTACGCCGTCCGCTATCGCCAGACGGTCATGCCGGGGGACGATTTCAAGTGCTGCCGTCTGATCCACGGGGAGGCCGACCAGATGCCCGGTCTGACCGTGGACCGGTACGGGGAATTGCTCTCCGTCCAGGTGCTGAGCCTGGGGATGGAGCGGGTGCAGGATGTGGTCTTTCAGGCCCTGTATGAGGTCCTCACCGGTCGGGGAGAGGACATCCGGGGCATTTTCCTCCGCAACGACGTGGCCATCCGGGAGTTGGAGGGGATGGAGCAGCAAAAGGGCTGGTATCCCCTCCCCGGCCTGCCCACGCCAGAGAGCGCCGTCACCGAAATCACCGAGAACGGCGTGCGCTACCTGGTGGACGTGGAAAACGGCCAGAAAACCGGCTTTTTCCTGGACCAGAAGTACAACCGCCAGGCGGCGGCCCGGCTCGCAAAAGGCAAACGGGTGCTGGACTGCTTTACCCACACCGGTTCCTTCGGCCTGAACGCCGCCAAAGCGGGGGCAGAGTGGGTGCATAGCGTGGATATCTCCGCCAGCGCCATCGAAATGGCCCAGGCCAACGCCCGGCGCAACGGCCTGACCAACATCGACTTTGAAGTGGCGGACGTGTTCGACTTGCTGACCCGGCTGGGGGAGGAGAAGCGCCACGGGTACGACTACATCATCCTGGACCCGCCGGCCTTTACTAAGAGCCGGGACACGGTGGAGGACGCCACCCGTGGCTACAAGGAGATCAACCGCCGGGCTATGAAAATGCTGCCCCGCGGCGGCTACCTGGCCACCTGTTCCTGCTCCCACTTCATGACCCAGGAGCGGTTCGAGGGGATGCTGCGTGCCGCTGCCTGGGACGCGGCGGTGTCCCTGCGGCAGATTGAGCAACGCCAGCAGGCTCCCGACCACCCTATCCTGTGGAACGTGCCGGAGACGGACTATCTGAAATTCTACCTGTTTCAGGTGGTATGAGTACAAAACGGGCTGTGTCACGCGATTGTGGCACAGCCCGTTTGCATTTGGTGGCTTATTTGGCGAACCGGGAGAACAGCCCGCCTTTCTTGTAGGGCTCCGCTGTGACGGACAGCACCTGATACCCCGTCTTTTCGATGGCGGCCCGAAGCTGTTCCTCCGGGATGTCCGCCTCCGTGAGAATCACCGTCTCCCCCTTGCTGTGGGAGGAGGTGACTTTCTTCACGGGAAAGGCCCCGCGGACGGCGTCGTTCACATGGCTCTCGCACATGCCGCACATCATGCCGTCGATTTTCAATGTCAGCTTTGTCATTTTGAATCCCTCCGTGATTCGGATTGTTGAAGCGGGTTATAAATCGCTTTTTCTGCGCAGAATAGAAGGCAGACCTTTTATGAGGACCCATTGCACATTGCAAATTGCTAATTGCTAATTGCTAATTGGCCTGTTTTCGGTACAGGGAAGGGGAGACCCCGAACTCCTGCCGAAAGGCCGCGCCGAACTGACTGACGCTGCCGTACCCCACCTGAGCGGCCACCTCCGCAATGGGCAGGGAGGTGGTGCGCAGCAGTTCCGCCCCCCGGCGCAGCCGCTCTTGCCGCAGGCAGGTGTGGAGAGGGCGGCCGTAGAGCTGGCGGAAGCAGCTTTTCAGCAGGGTAGAGGAGACGTGGAACCGGCTGGACAGGCCGGGGATGGTCAGATGTTCGTCCAGATGGGTGAGCATATAGTCGTGCACCTGGCGGGTGATCTGAATCTGGCGGCTGTCGTAGTAGGTGGCCCAGGGAGCGGCGGAAACGCTCAGCCCCTGACGGCTCAGCAGGTACAGCAGCTCCAGCACCTTGAACGCGCAGTAGTCTGCCTGCTCCCTGGCAGGGAGACGGGACAGTACCTGAAACAGCGCGGCGGTCCAGCCGTCCCGCTCCAGAGCGGCGCAGCCGCCCCGGGCCTCCAGTAGTGCATCAATGGCGGCCCAGTTCAGCGGGGCGGGAAGGGGCCGGTCAGCGACCCGGCGGCGGTCCACCGCCAGCAGGATGCAGGCGGTCTCGTCTGTGCCTGCGGAGGCGGGTCGGGGAGTGATTTCCTCCCAGCGGTCCATCAGCAGGACGCTTTTTTCGCCCATCTGTGCCGCCCTGCCGCCGGGCAGGTCGATTTGCAGCCGCCCTTCCCGGCAAAAGGCCACCCCCAGGCAGTCTCCCGGCGGCGCAGGGCCACAGGAGGCCCCGCCGCAGACCCATACCCCAGGGCAGCGGTCACAGGCGCTGTTCGGTTGTACGGGTGGGTTTTCCATAAGACGGCTCCAAAACGAAACAGGTTGAAAAGTGTTAGCAGCGACTAACCTATTATAAGGGCAGAAAGAGGGGAAAGTCAATAGCAAAATCGCCGGAAATCGAAAATGAATTGTAAAGTTGCACAAAAAAAGTGATTGTTTTTTGTGGAATGCGAATCTTGACAGAAATATATTTGTTTGGTAACATAATTACCAGTAGATTGTGACTGGTCATGCAGGCAAGGCCTACGTTTTGAGATGAGATAAATCCCGGTATAGGGGAATACTATCTTTTTCGGCGCGGCTGTGTCTGTTTTTTCTTTTGCTCAAGAGGGGAAGGAACACGAGTGAAGGTTGTCAAATCTTTGAACAACAACATGGTTCTGGCTCGTGATGAGCATGGAGATGAGTGCATATGCCAGGGCAAAGGCATTGGTTGGCAGAAGCGCAGCGGCGACAGCGTGGACACCTCGCTGATAGAGCGGCGCTTCGTCCCCGAAAACCAGGACGAGAGCCGTCACTTCCAGCAGCTTTTTTCTGAGATCCCCGAAGAATACTGGGCCATCGCGGAGGACGTGGTGGACTATGGCAGGTCCCACTACGGGGTCAAGGTCTCCCAGAAGATCATCCTCCCCCTGTGCGACCACATGGCGGGCAGCGTGGAGCGCTACCGCAACGGCGTGGTGCTGGAAAACCCCATGCTGTGGGATGTGAAGCGGGTCTATCCCAAAGAGTTTAAAATTGGCAAATACGCCCTGGAATTGCTCGAAGAGCGCTTCGGCGTTGAGATGAGAGATGACGAAGCGGCTTTTTTGGCGTATCACTTTGTCAACGCCCAGCTGGACGGGAGCACCCACGGCGTGTCCCCGGATACCATGGCGAAGCTGGCCGGTCACGTCATCGACCTGGTGCAGCAGTCCTTCCAAATCACCCTCAACGAGGACGACTGGAACTACCAGCGGTTCCTGACCCACCTGAAATTTTTTGTCAGCCGGGTGGCCCAGCGCCAGACCTACGAGGAGGACAGCCAAAGCGAGCTGTATGACGAGCTGAAGGAGCGCTACCCACACGTTTACCAGTGCGTGGAGCGCATCGCGGATTATATCCTCATCAACTTCCACTATGACGTTGGCGCAGAGGAGCGGCTTTACCTGATGATCCACGTGGAGCGGGTCACCCGCAAGAGCCGGAACCGAGGCTGACAGGATAATTAGATAAAATTTTACACCGATTTTGTACGGGATTGTGACCTCAAGTGGGCAAGGCCTGGAAAAGATACAGGGAGGTCCGCGGGACCTGTCTGCTTTTCCGGCTTTGTCCGTTTTCTGTTTTTTGGAATCGTATGTTATAGCGGTTGGCGCGCACCGCTTATCATAAAAACCAAATTCTATTCTAGGAGGAAAAGAAAATGGCATTAGACTATGTCGAGACTTCGAAAAAGATCATCGAAGCCGTTGGCGGTGTCTCCAACATCGCCAGCGCCACCAACTGTATGACCCGCCTGCGTCTGGTCCTGAACGACGAGAGCAAAGCGGACGACAAGAAGGTGGAGAAGATCAAGGGCGTCAAGAGCGTCATTAAGCAGGGCGGTCAATACCAGATCGTCATTGGCAACGAAGTCTCCAACCTGTTCAAGGAGTTCAAGACCATGGGCAACTTCGGCGCGGAGGGCGGCAGCTCCGCCCCCAAGAAGGCCCAGGGCAACATCATCCAGCGACTGTTTGGCTTCATTTCCGGCTGCATGACCCCCATGCTGCCGGCCATGCTTGGCTGTGGTATGATGAAGGTGGTCCTGACCCTTCTGACCACCTTTGCCGGTCTGTCCACCGAGGGTTCGACCTATATCATCCTCAACGCGATGGGCGACTGCTTCTTCACCTTCCTGCCCATCTTCCTGGCCTTTAACATCGCCAAAAAGATGGACGGCTCTCCCATGCTGTTCATGGCTGTGGCCGCTGCCATGGTCTATCCCGACCTGGTCACCCTGCTGGGCGGTGGCTCTCTGGAGCTGGGCACCTTCCTGGGGATGGACTGCACCTATCTCTTCGGCATCCCCGTCATCTGCTCCACCTACACCTCCTCCGTCCTGCCCATGCTACTGATGGCCCCGGTGATGAAGTGGGTGGAGGACTTTGCCGACCGGGTGTCCCCCAACGTGCTGAAATCCTTCCTGAAGCCCCTGATTTTCCTGATTATCTGCGTGCCCGTGGCCCTGATCATCCTCGGCCCCATCGGCAACATCATCGGCAACGCACTGTCCGGCGTGTTCAACACCGCATACAATGCCTGCGGCTGGCTGACCATCGGCGTCATGTCCGCCATCATGCCTTTCATCGTTATGACTGGTATGCACTACGCCCTAGTGCCGTTTATGACCATCAATCTCACCACCCTGGGCTTTGACGCTTTGGTCATCACCACCATGTTCTGCTCCAACCTGGCCCAGGGCGGCGCTTCCCTGGGTGTTGGCCTCAAGAGCAAGAACACCGAGACCAAGTCCGAAGGCATCGCCTGCGGCATCTCCGCTGTGGTGGCCGGCGTCACCGAGCCTGCCATGTACGGCATCAACCTGCGCTACGGTCGGCCCATGGCCGCCGCCGTTATCGCGGCTGCTGTCTCCGGCCTGTGGTGCGGCATCACCGGCGTGGTGGGATATGTGGCTGGTGGTTCCCCCTCCGTCCTGACTCTGATCCAGTTCATTGGCGGCGACAATCCCATGCGCGGTGTGATTTTCGGCGCCATCGGCGCAGTCCTCTCCGTTGGCATCTCCTTCGTCCTGACCTTCATCATGTATAAGGACCCCGTCGAGGAAGAAGAAGGCGAGGAAGAGGCTGCTGAGGACGCTTCCGAGTCCGCTCCCAAGCCCCTGGTCCAGACCATCACCCTGTCCGCTCCCATGACCGGCGAGGTCGTGAAGCTGGCCGACGTGCCCGACCAGGTCTTTGCCTCCGGCGCTCTGGGCGAAGGCGTCGCCATCATCCCCACCGTGGGCAAGGTGGTCGCTCCCTGTGACGCCGTCGTTTCCGCCACCATGGATACCAAGCACGCTGTTGGCCTGACCACCCCCGAAGGCATGGAGCTGCTCATCCATGTGGGCCTGAATACTGTGGAGCTGAACGGCAAATTCTATGACTACAAGGTCAAGGAGGGCGACAGCGTCAAGCGCGGCGACACCCTCATCGAGTTCGACATCGACGGCATCAAGGGCGCGGGGTATCCCCTCCACACCCCGGTGCTGGTCACCAACTCCGACGAATACGTCTCCATCAAGCCCGTGGACGCGGCCAATATTCAGGCTGGTCAGGACCTGATGACTGTGGTATAATCAATAATATGTAACCCCCTTTCCCTCTGTCTCCCGCTTCGGCGGGGACAGAGGGGGAATTCTATCACCCTGAAAGGAGCAAACTTATGTCTGTTTTGCGCAAAGACTTCCTCTGGGGCGGCGCGACCGCTGCCAATCAGTACGAAGGGGCCTGGGATGTGGACGGCAAAGGTCCGTCTGTCTCCGATATGTGTACCAACGGCTCCAACACCACCCCCAAGCGCGTCACCCCCACTTTTGAGGAGGGGACTCTCTATCCCAGCCGGGAGGCCACCGACTTCTATCACCACTACAAAGAGGACATCGCCCTGGCCGCCGAGATGGGCTTCAAGTGCTTCCGTATGTCCATCAACTGGACCCGTATCTTCCCCACCGGCATGGAGACCGAACCCAACGAGGCGGGCCTGGCCTTCTACGACAAGGTCTTTGACGAGCTGAACAAGTACGGCATCGAGCCGCTGGTCACCATCTCCCACTATGAGCTTCCCTACGCTCTGGTGGAGAAGTACAACGGCTGGTATGGCCGGGAGGTCATCGACTGTTATATCCGCTACTGTGAGGTCATCTTCGACCGCTATCAGGACAAGGTCAAGTATTGGCTGACCTTCAATGAAATCAACTGCGGCACCATGACCATGGGCGCGGTTTTGTCTCTGGGTACAATCAAGGACTACTGCGGCCCGGTGACCGAAGTGCCGGATGAGAAGCAGATTCGTTATCAGGGCCTGCACCACCAGTTCGTGGCCAGCGCCAAGGCCATCAAGCTGGCCCATGAGAAGTATCCCCAGTTCAAGATGGGCTGCATGATTTGCTTCGCCACCAAGTACCCCTACACCTGCAACCCCGACGACGTGCTGAAATGCCAGAACGAAATGCGCCAGATGAACTGGTTCTGCTCTGACATCCAGGTGCGGGGCTATTATCCCGCCTATATGAAGCGGTTCTTCGAGGAGAACAACATCACCATCGCCAAGGAGCCGGGCGACGACGAGCTGCTGAAGCAGGGCACCGTGGACTTCTACACCTTCAGCTATTATATGACCGCCTGCGAGTCCGCTGACCCCAACGCAGACGCTGTGGGCGGCAACCTGGTGGGCGGCTGCAAGAACCCGTATCTGCAAGCCAGCGACTGGGGCTGGCAGATCGACCCCAAGGGCCTGCGCTACACCCTGAACGAGATTTATGACCGCTATCAGATCCCGCTGATGGTGGTGGAGAACGGCCTGGGCGCTTACGACAAGCTGGAGGAGGATGGCAGCGTCCACGACAGCTACCGCATCGACTATCTGCGTCAGCACATCGAGCAGATGGAAGAGGCCGTCAAGGACGGCGTAGACCTGATGGGCTACACCCCCTGGGGCTGGATCGACGTGGTCAGCGCCTCCACCGGCGAGATGGCCAAGCGCTACGGCATGGTCTATGTGAACAAGTACGACGACGGCACCGGCGACCTGGGCCGCCGCAAGAAGGACTCCTTCTATTGGTACAAGAAGGTCATCGAGAGCAACGGCGACGAGCTGTAAGCTGTAAACGACAATGACACTAGGGAAGGGGCAGGCGTTTTTCGTCTGCCCCTTTTCTGCAATGAGGTGAACCATATGCCCAAAATTGTTTTTCTTGACATCGACGGCACCCTGGTGGACTACGAGACCCGCGTTCCCCCATCGGCGGTCCGGGCCATCCGCGCCGCCCGGAGCCGGGGCCACCGGGTCTACTTCTGCACCGGACGCAGCCGGGCGGAGATCTACCCGGAGCTGTGGGACATCGGCGTGGACGGCATGATCGGCGGCAACGGCAGCTATGTAGAGGACGACGGCCAGGTGCTGCTGCACCAGACCCTCTCGCTGGAGCAGTGCCGCCATGTGGTGGACTGGCTGCACCAGCGGGGGCTGGAGTTCTACGTGGAGAGCAACAGCGGTCTCTATGGCAGTGAGCATTTCCGGGAGGCGGGGCGGCCCGTCATCCAGGAGTACAGCAAGCGCAAGGAAGTCGCCAACGCTGGGGAGCTGACGGTGGAGGACGTGTTCCCGGAGATGATCTTCGACGGCGAGCTGTACCGGGACGATGTGAACAAAATCAGCTTCATCCTCAGCAGCTATCAGGACCACCTGGACTCGGTGGCGGAGTTCCCCGACCTGAAACCCGGCACCTGGGGCGGCAAGGGGGAGACCGCTCTCTTTGGCGACCTGGGGGTGAAGGACATCACCAAGGCCAACGCTATCGAGACGCTGCTCAGGCACTTGCACGCGGACCTCAAGGACACCATCGCCTTTGGCGACGCCAAGGTGGACATTCCCATGTTGGAATATTGTCACATCGGCGTGGCCATGGGCAACGGCGGCCCGGAAATTTTGCAAATGGCGGACTACGTCACCGCCAGCGTGGAGGAGGACGGGCTGTATAAGGCGTTCGTCCATCTGGGACTGATTGAAGAATAAGCGTACAATACAAAACCACCGGAGGAAACCTCTTCCGGTGGTTTTTTGCGTCACTCCTGCCCCAGTCGGGCCACAAACGCCTTCATCTCTTTGGCGGAGCGGATGCTGTGGGTGCGCTCCAAAATTGCCCGCTGCCGGGCGGGGGACTGCCGCTCAAAATAGGCCATTGCGTCTGGATTGGCGCACAGCGCCATGCCGAAACCCAGGGGAAGTTCTCTCATGGGGTCCATTGCATTCACCTCGGCGGTAGTTTGCCCCGAGCGGCACGGAATCATGCTTCTGGGAGCAATCCCAAATGGACAAAACAGGCCATTTCGGATTTTTTTCAAGAGGGAAAAGGCCGTTTGTGCCGACAACGAATTGACAAGCCGAAAGGAACCTGATAAACTGTGCATCGGTTAGCAACGGATAATTCTTTTTACCACGGGCTAACCACCATTTACGGGCAGAGGTTCGTCACAACTAACTCAGCACCGGAATCGCCGCGTCAGCGGCCTTTTTCCAGCGGGAAGGTTAGCGATTTCTAACCGAATGCCGTCTGATTCTAATGAAAGGAAGTATCAAAATGAAGAGAGTATGTTCCCTGCTCCTGTCACTGGCGCTGCTGCTGAGCGTTGCCCAGCCGACAGTGCTGGCCGCCGAGCTGGACGCCTCCGACGAGACGGCAGTCGCTGCCGCCGCCGAAGTGGAAGAAGCTGCGGCTGAGGAAGAAGCCGAAGCGGACACTGAGGACGAACAGGAAGCGGAAGCCGCCGAGGAGGATATCGCAGAGGCGGAAACCGAAGCCGAGGAGGTCGAGGAGGAGACTCCCGCCGCCGAGGACGAGAACGAGGCCACTGTCTCCGCCGCCTATGTGGATGACGATGGTTCCCTGACCCTGGAGCTGTCCGAGGGCACCCCCGCCGACGGCACCTACACCGGCACCGCCACCGTGGAGCCGGACGAGTACGAGGACTTCGACGCTTATGAGGTGCAGATCGCCTTTTCCTTCGCGGACGGCGCGCTGACCGGCGCGGAGCTGGTCTCCACCGTGGATGAGGACAACGAAACCTACTTTGAGCGGGCGTTCAGCACGGGCAGAGGCAAGGTTTCCAGCATCGTCGAGCAGCTGAAGGGCAGCACGACCACCGTTGATGTGGTTTCCAACGCCACCTGCTCCTCCAAGGGCATCGCGGCGGCCTATGAGGACGCTTATGCCCAGGCTGTCGCAGCCAACACCAGCGGCGAGGAAGAGACCGAGTACGTTTACACCTACATGAACGTGCCTTACAGCGCATTTTACGCCGAGCTGAACGATGACGGCGACGTGGACACCGTCACTTCCGCCACCACCAGCAAGGCAGCCAACTGCAAGAACGTCTATATGACCGTGGATTCTGACGCGGGTACTACCTCCATTTATGGCGTGGTGGTTCCGGTCAAGATGAGCGCCGCGACCTATGAGACCGTTGCGGGGCTGGTTACAGATTCCACCGCTGCCTACTATGTGGGCGAGGCCGTGGAAGAACCCGCCGTGTACCTGGAGCTGACCTATGAGGATGGCGCGTACGCCTTCTCTGACATCCAGGGGACAGCGACCACCACCACCGTCACCAACACCGCTCTCTCCACCGCTTCTGTCTGGGGCGACTATGAACTGGACCTTGACGCCGACTATGGCATTGCCACCACCGAGGTATACGGGGCTTATGTCACTACCACCGACGGCGCGCAGTACGCTATGAAGCAGAGCGAAAACCTGTGGACCCCCAGCAAGTATTATGAAGCCGCATGGGACACCATCGACAACGATTATTATTCCAGCATGGAAGGCAAGACCATTGAGAGCGTCACCTTTATCACCACCTCCGGCCTTGTGGTGTATGCGCTGGATGAGCCGCTGTATGTGCAGGAGCACATGAGCAGCGTTCCCACAGCGGAATTTACCAGTGCCACCACCGTTGCTATTTCTAACTTGGCGGAGGACGCGGCGGATGTGTCTGTCACCGTGAAAGCCTCAGGCAAAAACGGCGCGTCCCTGACTGACGAAGGCAAAACCGTTGTGGACGGCGTTGTAACGCTGGACACCGCCGCCACCGACGGCACCACCTACCGGGTGACTATCACCAGCAGCAACTACGCCGCGAACATCGTCACCGCCACCTATGTCGCGCAGGACTATTACGTCCTGATGAACATCCCCTATGACGAGTTCTATGCGGCTGACGTGAACAACGACGTGGCCGTGGACGCCTTCACGTCCGCCACCAAGTCCAAGACCCAGACCTGGAGCCTCTCCGGTGGTTCCTATCACGTCAGCGAGGATGGCAGCGACATCACCGGCGTCACCTTCCCTGTGAAGGTTCCCGAAGGAACTGACCTGTCCGCCTACACCCAGATCACCGACGACGACAGCCTGGAGATCACCGTGACCAACCGCGGCACCACCTCCACCACCACCTACACCGGTTCTCAGGCCCTGTATCAGGCGGACAGCTATTCCTACTATGTGCTGGACAGCAATCCCTCCTACTATAAGGAATTGACCGTCAACGAGGACGGCTCCTTCTCCTTCGGCGCGGTTGTGGGCGAGAGCACCGCCGTCACCGGCAGTGCGGAGCTGACCACCGACACCTCTTACGGCGACTACCAGCTGACCGTGGATGGCATCACCGACTATGTGACCGCCGGGACTGACGACGTGTACGGCGTGGTCCTCCACACTGAGGAGGGCAGCGACTACGGCCTGCGCCACCTGGAGAACATCTGGCGGGTCAGTGAGCTGGCGTTCTGCACCGGCTTCACCACCGCCGTCCACAACTGCCCCACTTCCTCCGCCCATTACGAGGCCATCATGGGCCAGACCATCACCAGCATCACCTATTACACCAGCGCGGGCATCTATGAGGTCGCCCTCAGCGAGAGCGTGTATGTCCCCACCAAGTCGGATGTCTCCGTCACTGTGGAGGACGCTTACGTGCTGGACGGCCAGACCACCTTCACCGTGGACGGCGCCCTGGCCGACGATTTCGACGCCGCGTACAGCGTGGACATTGAGGGCGCTGTGATTGACGCCGAGAACGGCACCATCACCTTTGCCACCGACACCGACCTGGACAGCTACACTCTGACCATCACCGACCAGAGCGGTAAATACGCCGACCTCACCGCCAGCTTCTCCCTGTACAACTACTACTATATGAACGTACCTTACAGCGTGTTCTACAGCGAGCTGAACGACGACGGTGACGTGGATGTGGTCACTTCCGCAACCACCAGCAAGGCCGCCAACTGCAAGAACGTCTACATGACCGTAGACTCCGACGCTGGCACCACCACCATTTACGGCGTGGTCCTCCCCGTGAAGGTCTCCGGCTCCGCCTATTCCACCGTGAAGGACCTGGTGACTGATTCCGCCGCCGACTACTACGTAGGCGACGCGCTGGAAAGTGCTCCCACCGTGTACCTGGAACTGAGCTACAACAGCCGCACTGGTTACAGCTTCTCTTCCATCCAGTCCACCGCTGAGGCCACCACCGCCACCGTGGACGCTACCCTCTCTACCGCTTCTGTTTGGGGCGACTATGAGCTGGATTTGGATTCCGATTACGGCGTCGCCACCACCGAGGTCTACGGCGCTTATGTCACCACCGACGACGGCGCGCAGTACGCCATGAAGCAGAGCGAGAACCTTTGGACCCCCAGCAAGTATTATGAGGCCGCCTGGGACACCATCGACAGTGAATACTATTCCAGCATGGAGGGCAAGACCATCACCGGCGTGACCTTTGTCACCACCTCCGGCCTTGTGGAGTACACCCTGTCTGAGGCCCTGTATGTGACGCCGCATATGTCCACTACCCCCGCCGCAGAGTTCACCAGCGGCACCACCGTTGCCATCACCGGCGTGGCGGAGGACGCGGAGAACGTCACCGTCACTGTGAAAGCCTCCGGCAAGAACGGCGCTTCCCTGACTGAGGAAGCCAAGTCTGTTGTGGACGGCGTTGTGGCGCTGGACTATGCCGCCACCGATGGCACGACCTATCGGGTGACCATCTCCAGCGACAACTACGCCAGCAACATCGTCACCGCTACTTACAGCGTGGACACTACCGCCCTGACTGCCGCCATTGAGACTGCCCAGGCTCTGACCGAGAGCGATTACACCGCCGACAGCTGGACGGCTATGCAGACCGC
>JAJBVG010000086.1 GCA_020859945.1 Clostridiales bacterium
GAAACTAGGAGATTAGCCCAGCTCGGAGAAATACTTGATGGTACGAACCATCTGAGAGGTGTAGGAGTTCTCGTTGTCATACCAAGAGACGACCTGAACCTCAGAGGTGCCGTTGCCCAGATCCAGAACCATGGTCTGAGTGGCGTCGAACAGGGAGCCGTAACGCATACCGACGATGTCGGAGGAGACGATCTCATCGGTGTTGTAGCCGAAGGACTCGGTGGCCTCAGCCTTCATCTGAGCGTTGATGTCTTCCTTGGAGGGGGTGCCCTCGACGACGGCGGTCAGGATGGTGGTGGAGCCGGTGGGGGTGGGAACACGCTGAGCAGCGCCGATCAGCTTGCCGTTCAGCTCGGGGATGACCAGGCCGATGGCCTTGGCAGCGCCGGTGCTGTTGGGAACGATGTTGCAAGCGGCAGCGCGGGAGCGGCGCAGGTCGCCCTTACGCTGGGGGCCGTCCAGAGTCATCTGGTCGCCGGTGTAAGCGTGGATGGTGCACATAATGCCAGCCTTGATGGGGGCGCAGTCGTTCAGAGCCTTCGCCATAGGAGCCAGGCAGTTGGTGGTGCAGGAAGCGGCGGAGATGATGGTGTCCTCGGGCTTCAGAGTGGTGTGGTTGACGTTGTAGACGATGGTGGGCAGGTCGTTGCCAGCGGGGGCAGAGATGACGACCTTGCGGGCGCCGGCGTCGATATGAGCCTGGGCCTTGGCCTTGCTGGTGTAGAAACCGGTGCATTCCAGAACCACGTCAACACCCAGCTCGCCCCAGGGCAGCTCGGCGGCGTTGGCCTTGGCATAGATGGTGATCTCCTTACCATCAACGATGATGGAGTTGTCGGTGGCGGAAACGGTGTCGGCCAGAGCATACTTGCCCTGAGTGGAGTCATACTTCAGCAGATGAGCCAGCATCTTGGGGGAAGTCAGGTCGTTGATGGCGACAACTTCGTAACCCTCAGCGCCGAACATCTGACGGAAGGCCAGACGACCAATGCGGCCGAAACCGTTAATTGCAACTTTAACTGCCATGATAAAATTACCTCCTGAAATTTTGGTAAACAAGGATTTACGCCTATTATTTTACCCCATTGTCAAACATTTGACAAGCCCTTTTTTTGCTTTTGTGCGAAAACGCGCCAAATCGGTTTTAGGGAGAAAATGGTTCTCAAATGAGACGATTTTTGGGTAAATTGGGACAAAATGCAGACGTGTTGAGGCGGAAAGCCCCTGGAAGCGGGCAAAAACAAAGAGAAAATTTTTTGTGAAGGGTGAATCGAACAGCAGTCTTACCGAGAATTATTCCTCTTTCTCTCCCACGATTTGGATATGCACCTCGTCCAGCTGCTTCTGCTCCACCGGGGAGGGGCTGCCCATCATCACATCCTGGGCGTTTTTGTTCATGGGGAAGGGGATGATCTCACGGATGGAGTCCTCTCCGGCCAGCAGCATGACCATGCGGTCCACGCCGGGGGCGATGCCCGCGTGAGGGGGCGCGCCGTAGCAGAAGGCGTTGTACATGGCGGGGAACTTGGCCTTGACGTCGTCCTCGCCCAGACGGACCATCTCAAAGGCTTTGACCATGATTTCCGGGTCGTGGTTCCGCACCGCGCCGGAGGACAGCTCCACGCCGTTGCAGACCAGGTCGTACTGGTCGGCGGTGATGTCCAGAGGGTCGATTTCGCCCCGCTCCGCTTTCAGCAGGGTCTCTAACCCGCCGTTGGGCATGGAGAAGGGGTTGTGACAGAACTCCAGCTGACCGGACTCCTCGCCAATTTCGTACATGGGGAAATCCACGATCCAGCAGAACTCGTACTTTTCCGGGTCCATGTGGTCGGGGCAGGCGGCGCCCAGCTTGCTGCGCAGCACACCGGCGGTCTTTTGGGCATCGGTCAGCTTGCCGGCGGTGAAGCCCACGAAACAACCGGGGGTCAGCCCCAGCTGCTCGGTCAGGGCGGCGGCGCTGTCCTTCAAGAACTTGGAGACGCCGCCGGTCAGCTGGCCCTTGTCGTCCACCTTGCACCAGTAGACCTTGCCGCCGGACTGGACTTCCACCTCCGCACACAGCTTGTCGATGGCTTTCCGGGCCAGCTTGCAGCCGGAGACCACCACGGCCTTGACGCTCTGGCCCTGGAAGGGGCCGAAGGCGGTGGCGGAGCAAATGTCGGTGGCGTCCTGCACCTCCAGGTCAATGCGCAGGTCGGGCTTGTCGGTGCCATAGCGCTCCATGGCCTCCAGGAAGGGGATGCGGCGGAAGGGGGCGGCGGAGGCGGTGTTGTAGACGCCGTACTTGGCGAAGATGGGGGGCAGCACCCGCTCCAGCACGGCAAATACGTCGTCCTGGGTGGCGAAGGCCATCTCCATGTCCAGCTGGTAGAATTCGCCGGGGGAACGGTCGCCGCGGGCGTCCTCGTCCCGGAAGCAGGGGGCAATTTGGAAGTATTTGTCGAACCCGGAGGTCATCAGCAGCTGCTTGAACTGCTGGGGGGCCTGGGGCAGAGCGTAGAACTTGCCGGGGTGCTTCCGGGAGGGCACCAGGTAGTCACGCGCGCCCTCCGGGGAGGAGGCAGTCAGGATGGGGGTGGTGATTTCCAGGAACCCTTCTGCGGTCATGGCCTGGCGCAGGGCGGAGACTACGTTGCAGCGCAGGACGATGTTGTTCTTCACCGCCGGGTTCCGCAGGTCCAGATAGCGGTATTTCAGCCGGATGCTCTCGTCGGCCTCCCGGCTGCGGTTGATCTCGAAGGGCAGCTCGTTGTAGCGGCAGCGGCCCAGCACTTTAATTTCGCTGGGAACCACTTCGATTTCGCCGGTGGGAATTTTCTTGTTTTTGCTTTCCCGGATGCGGACGGTTCCGGTGACGGAGAGGGTGCTCTCCTTGTTCAGGGGCTTGACGGCGGACATCATCTCCGCCGTCTCGATGACCACCTGGGTGGTGCCGTAGAAGTCCCGGAGGATGAGGAAGGCAAAGTTGTTGCCCACCTCGCGGACGTTTTCCATCCACCCGCAGAGGGTGACGGTCTTGCCTGCATCGGCGGCGCGCAGCTCGCCGCAGGTGTGGGTGCGGGATTGAACCATAGTTTGTTACCTCGCTTATTTGCTGATTTATTTTGAACGATTAGAACTCTCCCGGTCTCCGTCCCGGCCCGTGGTGTCTGGGCGGATGGGGCC
>JAJBVG010000016.1 GCA_020859945.1 Clostridiales bacterium
CATGACCACCACCGACGAAAACGGCAACGAGATCCCCGTCCCCTTCATCGGCCCCAAGAAGTCCGTGGAGCCCGGGCTCAAGTGGGGCGTACCGGCGGACCGCTGCATCACCGTCAAGCCCGGCGACAGCATCAAGATCAAGGACATCGAGATCATCGCCCTGGACAGCTTTGACCGCACCTGCATCGTCACCACCGATTCCACCGGCCCCGACCGCGAGGAGCTGACCGGCGTCTGCCCCACCGATATGGACGACAAGGCCGTCAACTACCTGGTCAAGACCCCCGGCGGCAACATCTATCACTCCGGCGACTCCCACTTCTCCATCTACTTCGCCAAGCACGGCAAGGACTATGACATCGACGTGGCCTTCGGCTCCTTCGGTGAGAACCCCATCGGCATGCAGGACAAGATGACCTCCATCGACGTGCTGCGTATGGCCGAGAACCTCCAGTGCAAGGTGGTCATTCCCATCCACTGGGATGTGTGGACCAACTTCCAGGCCGACTGCGAGGAGATCAAGCTGCTCTACGACTTCAAGAAGGACCGCAACGAGTACAAGTTCCATCCCTTCTTCTGGCAGGTGGGCGGCAAGTATGTCTATCCCCAGGACAAGGACAAGATTTACTACCATCACCGCCGCGGCTTCGAGGACTGCTTCGAGGCGCCCCAGAACATTCCCTATCGTTCCTGCCTGTAATGGGGAAAGGAGACAGTTACTATGGCCACTGTTTTACAGACGATCGTTGAGAAGAAGCACTACAAGTTCATCGACGAGCCTGTCACCTGGCAGGAGGCGGTCCGCCTGAGCACCGAGTCCCTGGTCGCCGACGGCAGCGTGGACGCGGATTACTACCAGCAGATCGTGGACTGCATCACCAAGTACGGCCCCTACGTGGTCTTTGACCACTATGTCGCCATGCCCCACTCTCAGGAGAACGCCGCCGGTGTCCACAAGACCGGCATCGGCTTCATGGTCTCCAAGCAGGTCGTGGACTTCGGCGAGGACGAGGACGGCGAGAAGAAGGAAGCCAAGCTGTTCTTCACCCTGGCCGCCTGCAACCCCGACGAGCACATGAACAACATCCAGCAGCTGATGGGTGTGTTCACCAACGAGGAGCTGCTGGACGCCCTGATGGAAGCCAACACCCCCGAGGACATCCTGGCCGCCGAAGCCAAGTATCCCTGCGAAGAAATGTAAAATGTACATCGCACCCCCCAAAATTGAAAGAGAGGATAAGTCATGATCGTTCTTAATGTCCTGAGCGCGATTTGGACCTTCTTTGCCACCTACGTGTTGCAGAAGGCCCCCTACATGGTCGGTTTCCTGACCCTGTTGGGCTACTGCCTGATGGGTAAGCCCTGGTACGACACCCTGGGCGGCACCCTGAAAGCCATCATCGGTATGCTGATCCTGAACGCCGGTTCCACCGGTCTGACCAGCACCTTCCGTCCCATCCTGGCCGGTTTGAAGGACCGCTTCAACCTGACCGCCGCCGTTATCGACCCCTACTATGGCCAGAACGCCGTCACCGCCGGCGTGGAAGAGGTCTTTGGTAAGGGCTTCTCCCAGGCGATGACTCTGCTGCTCATCGCGTTCATCGTCAACATCCTTTTGGTCCGCTTCAACAAGATCACCAAATGCCGCGCCCTGTTCACCACCGGCCACGTCCAGGTGCAGCAGGCGGCCACCGCTTACTGGCTGATCATGTTCGCCCTGCCCGGCCTGCTGGACAACAACACCGCGCTGCTCATCGTCATGTCCGTCATCCTGGGCGCGTACTGGGCCGTCGGCGCCAACCTGACCATCAAGCCCATGCAGGAGCTGTCCGAGGGCGCCGGCTTCGCCATCGCTCACCAGCAGATGTTTGGTATCCGACTGAGCGCGTTCCTGGCCGATAAGTTCTTCGGCAAGGACGGCGGCAAGCGGGAAGACCGCGAGATCAAGAAGGTCGGCGAGCTGGAAATGCCCGGTTTCTTCTCCATCTTCAACGAGAACATGGTTTGTACCGCCATCCTGATGACCGTCTTCTTCGGCGCTATCATGGCCATCATCGGCAAGCCCTACTTCGTCGGCACCGGCGACATCGAAGAAAGCACCAACTTCGTGTGGTACTGCTTCGACACCTCCCTGAACTTCGCCGTCTACCTGGCTATCCTCCAGTTGGGCGTCCGTACCTTCGTCACTGAGCTGACCGCATCCTTCCAGGGCATCGCGGACAAGCTGCTGCCCTCCTCCGTCCCCGGCGTGGACTGCGCGGTCTGCTTCGGTTTCGGCGACGCCAACGCTGTCACCTTCGGTTTCCTGGCTGGTCTGGTGGGTCAGGTCATCGCCATTCTCATCTTGATTTTTGCCGGTTCTCCTGTTATCATTATCTGTGGATTCGTGCCTGTGTTCTTCGACAACGCCACCATGGGCCTGGTCGCCAACGACAAGGGCGGCCTAAAAGCCTGCCTCATCATTCCCTTCATCGCCGGTCTGGTCGAGGTCTTTGGCGCGGCCATCATCGCTGGCTGGTGTGGTCTGGCCAACTACGGCGGCTACCTGGGCATGTTCGACTGGGATACCGTCTGGCCTGTGTTCACCTTCCTGATGAAGTATCTGGGCTACATCGGCGTGGCGCTGGTGGTTATCATCCTGCTGGCCATCCCGCAGATCGAGTACCGCATGGACCCCGAAGGCTACTTCCTCATCACCGAGGACTACGACGCCTATCTGGAGCATGTGGAAGCGAAAAAGGCTGCCAGAAAGTAACCGGAAACAGCTTGTTTCCCCTCCTTTCCTGAAAAACATCACCACCCAAGTGCTTGTTCCCGGTTTCCATCTGGAAAGCTCCTTATAAACGCGGCGTCTGGCCGACGGGCCAGACGCCGTAGGGGGAGCGCCAGGGAGCAGGTCCCGTCACCGTCCCTGTCCGGGCAAAACCCGGCGCAATATATTCTATCTATCTATTTATAAAGGAGTTTTTTATCATGGCAAAACTGGACAACAAGAAACTGATGGTCTGCTGCGCGAACGGCGCCGGCTCCTCCCTGATGATGAAGATGGCCGTGCAGAAGGTCATGGACAAGTACAAGATCAAGCCCGCCGACCTGCACCACTGCGCCGTCTCCGAGGGCAAGACCGCTGCCAACAACTATGACGTGGTGTTCTGCGCCCGCAACTTCGCCAAGACCTTCGCCGACGCTGAGAAGAAGGGCGTCACCGTCATTCCTCTGCGCAACGTCATGTCCAACGTTGAGATCGAGAAGGCCCTGAAAGAGCGGGATCTGCTGGACTGATTCACCAGTGCTGTGACTGGCGGCTCTCCGCCGGTCACGGACAGTATCGCATAAAAACCAAAAAGGTTCTGGGTGCAGCAGCGTGATTTTACGTTGCCTCACTCAGAACCTTTTTCAAAAAACAGAGAACATTTCACAAAAGTAGAGATAACGGTGAGATAGCTTCTTGCGAAAAGGGATGGACTGTGTTATTATGATAAAAGTAGTCATTTTCGATATTGATAACACGCTATACAGCTTTGACGCCGCCCACCAGGTCGCCTTTGCCGCGCTGCTGGACTACGCGCAGCGGGAGCTGGGCATTGCCCCGGACGAGTTCCGGCGGCTCCACAAGGAAATGAACCAGGAGCTGAAGGGGCGCATGGGCAGCTGCGCCGCCATCCACAACCGGCTCATCCGGTATCAGAACATTTTGGAGCGTTTGGGCAAGCCCGTCGGCCACGCTCTGCGGATGTCCGACCTCTATTGGAACACCCTCCTGGACGCGATGCAGCCCTCCCCCGGCGCGGCGGAGACGATGCAGCGGCTGAAAGCGCGGGGGCTGAAACTCGGCGCGGGGACAGACATGACCGCCCGGATGCAGTTCGTCAAGCTGGAACGGCTGGGGCTGCTGCCCTATATCGACTTTCTGGTGTCCAGCGAGGAGGCCCAGGCGGAGAAGCCCGCTCCGGCGCTGTTCGACCTCTGCGTGGAGAAAGCTGGGGTCCGCCCGGCGGAGTGTCTCTTTGTGGGGGACAACCTGGAGAAGGATGTCCACGGTGCGCAGGCGGCGGGGTTACAGGCCCTGTGGTATCGGCCCCAGGATGTCTCGAAGGGGACGGCGGAGCCGTTTGTCACAGCGCTGAGCCAGCTGCCCGGCCTCCTGGCGAAAGGGCAGACAGCGGATTGAGATGCAGTTTGAGAGAAGGAGCCTGAGAACATGAAACGAGATCGCAAGTCCGTGGATGAGCGGCAGAACCGCATCCTCCAGATGATCCGGGAGCAGGGCGAGGTCAAGGTGGAGGACCTGGCCAAGACCTTCGACATCTCCCTGATGACAGTTCGCCGGGACCTGCAATATCTGGAAGAGCAGAAACTCATCAGCCGGTTTTACGGCGGAGCCACCGTGGTCAACCAGCGCCATGTGATGACCAGGGAAGAAGAAATTTCCATGTGTCGGGACCAAATCTCCAAGTACGCGGCCCAGTTCGTGGAGGACGGCGACCACCTGTTCATCAACGGCAGCCGCACCGCGCTGAATATGCTGGAATATGTGGAGCGGCAGCACGTCACCGTCACGACCAACAACGGCTGGGCCGTGGGGAAGCAGTTCCCCAAGGGCGTCACCGTGACCCTGACCGGCGGCGAGGTGCGGAGCCACATCATGATCGGCGACTATGTCATGCGCAACCTGCTGAACATCGAGGCGGACAAGACCTTTTTGGGCTGCGCCGCCGTTTACGAAAACGGGGAGTTCCGCTACGACATCCCCACCGAGATCGGCATCAACGAGGCCATGATCACCCGCACCACCAAGGAGCTGTATATCCTGGCGGACCACACCAAAATCATGAGCGGCAGCGCCCACCAGAACGAGTACGGCAGCTGCACCTATGAGGGGTCCTGGACCCTTATCACTGACGAGCTGGCAAACGCTACCACCGTGGAGCGGCTGCGCCAGACCGGGCGGAGGGTCATCCAGGTCCACGCAGAGCGGCTGGAGGAAGAAGTGGGCTGATTGAGCCTGTCGAAAAAACGACAGGCTCTCGCCCAAAATCACGGATTTTGGGCGAAAATGCGGCCCCGGCAGCGCACGCGCAAGCGCGCACGTTTGGGGCCTCCGCCGTCAAGCGGCACTTCCGGGGCTTTGCCCCTCCCTGCCTGTGTGCTTTTGCCGGTACACGCCCGGCTAAAAGCACGGATTTCATTTTATTTTGCCGCAAGCGGCAAAACTCCTGGGGCGGGCTTATAGACCGTTCCTATTGTTTTCTGAGGAATTATTATTAAAACATGAAAAAACCGTCCCAAAAGAGGGACGGTTTTTTGCAAGCAAGCCTATAAGCCGGGTTCTGTTTTGACAGCCATCTATCTCGACCTGACGTTGCCGCCAGGCTCCAGCCACCTCCTGGGAACGGCCGGGCCGACCAATGTGTTCCCCCACGGTGTTGCTCCGAATAGAGTTTACAGGACGGAGCTGTTCCCAGTCCGCCGGTGAGCTCTTACCTCACCTTTCCACCCTTACCGGCCAGAGGCCGGCGGTATCTCTCTGTTGCACTTGTCCTGAAGTCGCCTTCGGCGGGCGTTACCCGTTATCCTTGCCCTGTGGAGCCCGGACTTTCCTCATCCGGGGGCCTTTCGCCCCCCGGACGCGGCTGTCCAGCTTCCTTGCGGGTGTTATTTTACCTGATTTTCGCGCAAATGTCAATTCCGCGTTGCGTTTTGGCGACAAATCCGCTATACTGATTTCGTTAGGCAAACCCTCCCAGACCAAAAGGAGAGACACATGAAGCGCAGACGCCGGTTCCTCACCACCGTTGTCCTGGTGGTGGTTTTGATTTATATTTCCCTCTTGCTTCTGCTGATGTGGGTGGAAAGGCCGGAGCCAGCGTCGTCCATCAACACCTTCATCGATGCCCTGTGGTACTCCGTGGCCACCCTGACTACGGTGGGATACGGCGACACCGCGCCGGTCACGCCCCTGGGCCGGGCCATCGGCACCGTGTTCGTGCTGCTGTCCACCGGCATTTTGGTCACGTTGGTCAGCGCGCTGATCTCCTTCCTGGCCAGCGAAGGGTTCCCGCTGCTGCGGTTGTCCTTCCAGCGGCGGAAAAACTGGTACTATTTCGCGGACACGGGCGTCGAATCCACCACCCTGGCCAGGAAGATCCTGGAGAGCGATGACCAGGCGGTCATTATCTACGGTCAGAGCAGGAACAAGGTGGAGGAGACGCCGGACTACCCCTGCCTGTTCGCCAACGTCTCCCCGGCGCGCATTGCCCGGCGCAAGGGCGATCAGGGGAGCAGGTGCAGCGTCTTTTTTATGCAGGAAAACGCCATCGGCGTGGACCCCAGGGCGGTCAACATCTCGGAACTGCCGGTGGAGGTGTACGCCAGAACGGTCAACGGGGAGGAGATGCTCTCCGGCAACATCCACTTTTTCCACTGCTATGAGTGCTGCGCCAGAGAGTATTGGCGGCAAAAACCGCTGCTGCGCCGGGAGCGCCGCATTGTACTCATTGGGTTTGGGCATTACGGCGCGGCGCTGCTGAAATACGCCATTCTCACAAACGTCATTTCCCCGGACCATCATGTGGCGTACCACGTTTTCGGGGACGCGGAACAATTTTTGCAAATGCACAACCACCTGGACCTGGCTTTCTCCATGCAGAAGGAGGCGGAGGACCGGGATTCCCTGCTGTTCCACAACAGCGACTGGGCAGCGGCCCACGACATTCTGGCCTCTGCCGACCGCATCATTCTCTGTGACGACGACGAGCAAAAGGGCTGGGACATCTTCTGGCACCTGCGCCGGTACTATCTCATCCGGGGGCGCATCGACCTGCGGAGCAGCCGTCCTATCCCTGACGTGTCCCATTTCGGCGTCACCTCGGACATCTACACCCCGGAGCATGTCCTCCGCACCACATTGAACCATGTGGCCATCTCCATGAACAACCTGTACCGCAGCAGCCACCCCAAAACCGCGCTGGACTGGGACCATCTCACCGACAATTTGCGACAGTCCAAAATCGCCGCGTCGGAGCACCTGTTCGTCAAGGTGCGCATTTTGTTAGAGGATGAGACGCTGACCGAGCTGACGGCGGACACCCTGGCCCAGGCTTACGCCGTCTACTGCGACAACATCCAGGACCCCGCCCGCCTGGACGAATACCGGAAAATCGAGCATCTGCGGTGGCTTCGCTACTACCTCTACCACAACTGGACCTATGGCACTGTGCGGAAGCCTGCTCTCCGCCAGGACCCCCGCATCTGCCCCTACGAAGCCCTCGCGCCCTACGAGCAGGCGTATGGCGATTACGCCTGGAAGCTGATGGGGGAATTGCGGCTGAAAAACGATGGCTGAGCGCGGATTCGTCCGTACAACTTTGCGGAGAAGTGACACGCTGCTTACAAATTTGCGCAGAAAATTTGCATTGGGGCTTGCCACTCGGCAGGGAATATGTTAAAATATTCACAATATTTCCGGGGACGGAGAGGAGACGGATGTATATGAAGCTGCTGGAGGAACGGATCCGCAGGGACGGCGTGGTGGAGGACGGCCAGGTGCTGAAGGTAGACCGGTTCCTGAACCACCAGATGGACGTGGGCCTGTTTGAAGAGATGGGCAAGGAGTGGGCCAGGCTTTTCGGGGCGGAAAACGTGACCAAGATTTTGACCATCGAGGCCAGCGGTATCGGCATCGCCTGCGTGACGGCGGAGCAGTTCAACTGCCCGGTGATCTTTGCCAAGAAGTCCCGCACCCGGAACATCGCCGGGGAGGTCTACTCCACCCAGGTCAAATCGTTCACTCATGGCAACATCAGCACGGTCATCGTCTCCAAGCAGTTCCTCCGCCCGGAGGACAAGGTGCTGCTCATCGACGACTTTCTGGCCAACGGCGCGGCGCTGGAGGGCCTCATCGACCTGGTGGAGCAGTCCGGGGCCACTCTGGTGGGGGCGGGCATCGCCGTGGAGAAGGCGTTCCAGCCCGGCGGAGAGCGCATCCGCGCCAAGGGCGTCCGGGTGGAGTCCCTGGCCAGGGTAAAGCGGATGGAACCGGGCCAGATTGAGTTCTGCTGACCGCGAAAAAAAGACTTGACTTTTTCTGAAAAAGGCGTATACTGTATCTCAAGAAGGGCAAAGGCGTCAATGTTCCAAAAGAACGTTGACGCCTTTCTTTTCTTCCTCTGATGTGCCTTGCACACTTTGGAACAGATTTTCCCCTCTTGCCGCATGGGGGTCGGGTGAGGTACGACGCCCGCTCTCCACGAAAAAGCTCCGGTTTTTGGCCGGGGCTTTTTTGCGCCTGTCTCCGACAGGCGCTCGACCAAAATCACGGATTTTGGTCGAAAATGCGGCCCCGGCAGCGCACGCGCAAGCGCGCACGTTTGGGGCCTCCCTGTGTGCTTTTGCCGGTACACGCCCGGCTAAAAGCACGGATTTCAATTTATTTTGCCGCAAGCGGCAAAACTCCTGCGGAGGGCTTTTGTAACTTTTTACGTTGTTATATTTCTTTGAAGGAAATTTTTTGTATGCCCGGCGGCAGGGGAGAGGGTGGAGCCGTCCCCGCCCGTAAAACATCCAGAAATCGTTCTGTATTTTGCTTTTTGACTGGGAGTTTTCCAATTTTTAAGAAAAAGTTCATTTTACCTTGCTTGACAAGGAAAGTCCCCTGGCGTATGATGGTGAAAAATCGCTGACAAAACAGCGGGAAACGAGGCGCGTGGATTTGAAAGACAGCCGTTTGAAGTGGATCTTCCTGCCCACTGGGGACTATCTGGCGCTGTGCCAGTGGCTGAACCGGCTGGCGGAGCAGGGCTGGGAGCTGGCCGAGACAGGGGATGGGAGTTGCTTTTTCGCCCGGTTCCGGCCTACGGAGCGGGCCGAACTGCGCTATGATACGGAAATCGCGCCCATTCTCCGGGACGAGGACCAGCTGCGGGAGACGGTGGAGCGCCGGGAGCGGCAGGGCTGGTCGCCGGTGGGCACCGTCAACGGCGTGGACGTCTACGTCTCCCAGCCCTGTCGTTACCCGGAACCGGAAGATGACCCGACGGGAAATCGCCGCCGCTGGCGGGCCAGAGGAGTGCTGACCCTGGTGACGGTGGTTCTGGCCGCCCTGCTGTCGTGGCAGTGGAGCTGGTTTAACGCCACATGGTATCTGGGAAACACCGCCGCGTTGCTGTACTTGAGCCGGTTCCCGCTGCTGATTGGCGGGGGTTTCTGGGCGGCGTGGGTGCTGTTGCGGCAGCTGACCCCCTGGAAAAACGAGATTCGCACCGGCCCCGCCTGGGTGCGCTCCGCATTGCAGGCGGCATTTTACCTGTGGGCGGTGCTGCTGCTGGCCGCGTTGGTGCTGGACCAGCTGCCGCTGGCGTGGGCCTGCGTCGTGCTGGCTGTCGCTTTGGCGGTTCTGCTGTTAGGTCGCCGGGGGTGGCGCAAGTGGACGGGCTTCGCCGGTCAGAGCCTGCTGGCCCTGGTGGTGGGGTGTACCCTGCTGATTTCCCAGCTGTTGCCCCTGGCCCTGCCGGACAGCCAGCGCTACAGCGCGGGCAGCGCCTCCTGGCGGGGCAGCCTCACCGACGTGGTCCGGGCGGAGGATTTGGGTTTGGACGAGCTGAGCTTCGTCTCCGCCGAGTACGACAGGGACGGCTCCCTGTTGGTCTCCCGCAGCACCTACCGGGAAGAGTGGGAGGAGCTGCGGCTGAGTTGCCAGTATGACCGCTGCCTGACTGCCGGCCTCGCGTCCCAGGCTGCGGAGGAAATACGAACCGCCCACCCGGGCGCGGTGATCGTCGTCCGGGGGCGGCAGGTGGTGGCACTCTGGTCCCCGGAGGAGCTGGACGAAGCGGCGGTGCAGACCGCGCTGGAGGAACTGCTGACAGGGTGATAGAAACACAAAAACGCGCCCGAACAGACCGAAAACGTGGCCTGTTCGGGCGCGTATGTACGTTTTAGGATGAAACGGAATCAGCCCCGGCTGCGGCGGCGGCCCCGTCCGCCCCGCTCCCCCCGGTTCAGCTGGGAGAGTTTGGTCTCGGACTCGGACATATACTGTTTCACCATGTCATCGAAGGTCTGGGGTTCCTTGGGGCCGGTCTTGCGCGGCGCGCTGGAACGGGTGTTGCCGCCAGAGCGTACTCCAGACTGGTTGAGTCGGTTCCGATGTTAGTCGCCTCCGTTGCTGCGGCCCTCGCCGCTGTGTCCTTCGGACCCCCGGCTGCCGCCCCGGTTGGCGGGGCGCTGCTGGCGGGGGGGAGGGGGAAGGGTCTGCTTGATGGAGAGGTTGATTCGGTTGTTCCCCTCCCTGCCGATGACCTTGACCTTGACCTCCTGCCCTACCGTCAGGAATTCGTTGACATCGTTGACGAAAGAATAGGCGACCTCTGAGATGTGGACCAGCCCGGAACGACCTCCGGGCAGCGCCACAAACGCGCCAAACTTGGTGATGCCGGTGACTTTACCATCTACAATGGCTCCAATTTCTAACTCCATACCCTGCTTTGTTTCCTCCCGCGGTTTTTCTCTCTTTTTCTCTGACGGCATTTTGCGCTGTTAGCATAGAAGTCGTTCGCTGCTGACTGTCAGCCGTTGGTCAGGCACTACAAGCGAAAAAGCGTAGAACCATAATCGAAGGACTGCCAGGCTAAGAGCTAAAAGCTAATAGCTATATCTCCGTCAATCGGTGGCGCTGTAAAAGACGACCTCTCCCTCCTCCACCAGCCCCAGCTTCTCCTTGGCGATGGCCAGGACGGTGTCATGGTCGTCCTGATTTTCCAGGCGCTCTTCCAGGGCGGCGTTTTCCGCTTCTTGGGCGGTCACTTGAGCCTGGAGCGCGGCGCAGTCGTCGCTGGCGGTCTGGAGCTTTCCCCGGACGTTCAGGAGGGTGATGGAGAGGTACACGATCAGAATCAAAATCACGCATTTGGTGATGAGGCTGGCTCTTGTGGTTTTCACGCGGTTTGTCTCCTTCCTCCTCCGTCTGGTGGCGGCGGAACGTGTCATTCTTCCATAGTGATTCTATTTTATACCATGTTCGGCCATAATGAAAGGGATTTTCAAAAATTTTTTCCACTTTTTTTGCGGCGGCGTGGAGCCATTTCAAAGGCAAAAGGAAAATGCCCGCAATACGCGAACAAATGTCCGCCAAACGGTAAGCCAAAATCAGGAATTTCCGGCTGAGCAGCCGAAAATAAGCCCAGCAGCCCGCCAGCAGGCCCAGGGCGATATAGATGCGCACCACGCCGCCGCCGGAGACCACCGACCAGACGAACAGCGTCACGGTGGCCACGGCCCAGAACAGCACGTCCAGCGCACCGCCCAGGCCGGGCAGGGGCGCGCGCACCCGCAGCACCCGGAACAGGTCGTAGACCACCCCCAGCGCTGCCCCCAGCGCCAGAGACCCGGCCAGGGACAGGGCCTGGGCGGTGACGTCCACCTCCATCTCAGCGCAGAAGCCGGGCTAGCAGACCGCCCCGAACGGTGGGTTCCTCGTAGGTCAGGGAGTCGATGACGCCCGCCACCTTCAGGTCGCCGCCGTCCAGACTGAGCTTTTCGATGTGCAGCTCCTGGCCCCGGACCACCAGGTCTCCCTGGCAGGTGGAGAGGCAGATGGTATTCTCGTCGAAGCTCTCCACTTCCTCCACGCCGGAGACGGACAGCGCGGCCCGCTCCTCCAAGACGATGTGGTGCGGGGGCTTCAGGGGACTTTCCTTGGATTCAAATGGCATGGCCTGTACCTCCTCGCGTGATGGTACAGGGTATGTCCCGCCTGCCGGAATTATGCCTTACGGCAGCGCTGCGGCCTTTTCCACGTCCTTCATGCAAAGCCCGTACCGGCAGTTGACGGGGATCCACCGGGCGCGAATGTCTGGCCGGTTGGCGAAGCGGTCGTTGTCGTCGATGACGGCGAACCACTCCGTTGGGTGTTCCTCCAGCCAGGCGGCGATCTCGTCGCTGCGGTCCAGGGTGTTGCTCTCAAGGCAGGGGGTCTGGCTGTAGACCGGGGTACCGTTGTGGGCCAGCCGGGTCTGCAAGTCCAGATAGGGACGGGAGGGCGGCTCGTCTGGCAGGTTCCGCCAGGACGAGGTGATGACCACCTTGGCCCCGGTCTGTTCCACCAGCTTTTTCAGCGCCAGCAGCGCCCGGCGGTCCAGCACAGCCTGCTCCTTGTGGCAGAGCTGGGCCTGCCAGAAGCTCCGCTCGGAGATGAGCACCCCGTCGATGTCCAAAAACAGCACCTTCACGGTTTGACCCTCTCGGCAGCGCGGCGGCGCAGGGCGGCGAACACCTTTGGCGCGCAGATGAGGAACCAGGGGGTGTACGCCTCCGGGCGCTCCAGCAGGTCGGCCTCCAGCTGGGGGATGCTGACCCATTCCATGTCCTCCACCTCATCCGGGTCGGGGGTGTATGCGCCGTCGTACTCCCCCAGCAGGACGTGGTCGCACTCGAACTCCGTCAGACCGTTGGGAAAGGGGCAGCGGTAGAAGAACACGTCGATTTCCTCCAGCGCGGGGGGCTGAGTTACCCCCAGCTCCTCCGCCAGACGGCGGCGGGCGGCCTCAGGCACCGTCTCCCCCGGCTGGGGATGGGAGCAGCAGGTATTGGTCCACAGTCCGCCGCAGTGGTACTTGTGGGAGGCCCGCTTTTGCAGCAGCACCTTGTCCCCCCGGCAGAGAAAGACGGAAAAGGCCCGGTGGAGCTTCTGCTGGCGGTGGGCCTCCATTTTTTCCATAGAACCTAGGGGACGGTCCTGGAAATCCACTAAAATGACCTCTGGCATGGTGTTTCTCCTCAGTGCATTCGCCGGATGACCCGGAAGGCGATGGTGTGTTGGGTGATGAGGGGGTTCTTGGCGGCGAAGAAGATGGTGCCGCTGGTGGGAGCCAAAATCTGCTCCTTTTCCTCCCCGGTCAGGGGGTCTAGCACCAGTCCCATGGGCTGGCCGTACTCCACCACGTCGCCGGGGCCTTTCAGCCGGTGGAACAGGCCCCCCTGAGTGGTCAGCACGTTGGCCAGCTCCTCCTCCTGGAGGGTGGAGGCCATGTAGCCGTTGTGACACTGGTAATGGAGTACCCCCACTCGGGACAGAAAGCGCAGCACGGCGCTGACCGCCATCTGTGCGCTGGCGGGGTCAATGGCGTCGGTCTCCCGGGTATAGACAGAGAAGGCGTTGGTGCCCCAAATCTGCCAGTTGTAGTTCAGGGTGGTGGTGTCGATGGGCTTGGGATTGCGGACCACCACATAGGGCAGGCCAAACAGGTTGGCGAGAGAGGCGTTTTCGTAGCCGGTGTGCATAATGCGCACGTGGGGGACGAAGTCGCCGGGGATGTAGAAGCTGGCAAAGTGGATGCCGTACTCGTAGTCCTGGACGGACTTGAACAGGGAACCCGCGATGCGCTGGGTGGTCTCTCCCTGGTCATAGCCGGGGAACATCCGGTTGATGTCGGTGTTGTCCATGGCCCAGAACCGGCTGCCCACGTTCATGGAGAAGTGGTTCACCGAGGGGACAACCAAAATCTCCCGGTTGCTGTTGATGGCCCCCTGTGCCTCCAGCTTTTTCAGGGCCTGCACCAGCTGGGAGCAGACGTACATCTGCTGTACCTCATTGCCCCGGAGAGCGCCCACAATGGCGCAGGACTTGGACCCTTGACCGAAACGGAAGCCTGTCACCGCCAGACTCTGGCGGTAAGGGGTGTCTAAGGTGAAAAGCGTTTCCTGCTTCATCGTTCAAACCCTCCCGTCAAAATGCGGCCCAGCAGACTGCCGGGGTAGACCACCGGGTAATCCCGCAGGGTGAAAAGCAGCCCCGCCTCCGGCGCAGTGACAAGCTCCTTGTCCTGACCGGTCAGGGGATCAGCCACCACCCCCAGCAACTGGCCTTTTTCCACCATATGGTTGTGCCGCACCTCTGGGATGAAAATACCGGCGGCTCCGGCGTTCAGAAACGCCACCTCGTCCCGGCCGATGATGGGCTTGCGAGGGGCGGGGGTCTCGCCCAGCCACATCCCCTGGGTGCGCATCAGGTTCAGGATACCGTCCAGCAGCTGGTTGCCGTAGCTGCGGGTCAGGCGCATCCCCACGCCCATCTCCACCACCAGGCAGTCGGTCCCGGCGCTGTTCAGGGAGTGGGCCAGGGTGGATTCCAGCACCGTAGCGGCGGCGTGGACCCAGATAAAGTCGATGTTCAGCTCCCGCGCCAAAGGCACCAGCCGGGGGGCAGTCTCCTCGGAAATGCGCACCTGGGGCAGCTCGGTCAGGAAGATGTTGCTGGCGTGAACGTCGATGGCGATGTCCGCTCCCTTGATGTCCTCCACCACTTCGCAGGCGATGTGTTCCACCATGGCCCCGTTGGGGTCGCCGGGAAAGACCCGGTTCATGTCCAGGTCAAAGAGGGGGATACCCCGGGTGATGGAGTTGATGCCCAGCGGGTTGATGGCAGGGTAGATGTCCACCGTGGCGGTGAGCAGCTCCGGGTGGGTGGCCAACTCTCGGTTGAGCCGGTAGGCCAGATACTGCCCCTCCAGCTCGTCGCCGTGGATGCCGGTGATGATACAAATGCGTTTGCCGCTGTCCCGCTCTGGCGCGGGGGTGATGCGGTTTTTCTGGATTTCCAACGACTCCTGCACGGGCAGCTGGACGGAGACGACCGTCTGTGTCATGGGTGATGCTCCTTTGCGTCGTAAATTCTAAAAATCAGAAAAAGAGGGATTCCCTCTTTGCGGTGGGTTTGGTTTTTCGTGTCATTGCACATTGCACATTGCTAATTGCACATTCAGCCAGCAAAATGGGAAGTTAAAGCTTATTATCCCCCATCTTTCCCCGTCCGTCAAGGGCAAAATCGCCCCAAACAGCACATTACGCCGGTAAAAGGCAGTACCTTTTACCGGCGAGGGGGCAAATTGACTTACTCCAGGTGCATGGAGGCGGACACCGTTTCGGTCTGGCCCGTGACGCCCTGGAAGGTGCCCCGATCCACAGGGCAGTCCTGGGCATCCCGCCCCACGGCGAAGCGCAGATAGGTCTCGTCCACCCGGCAGGCGCGGGTGGGGTCCAGCCCCAGCCACCGGCCGTTCTGGTGGACCTCCACCCAGGCGTGGGTGACGCCCTCCCCCTCGGTGATGCCCATGCAGTACCGGGCGGCGAGACCCTTCAACCGGCAGAGTACCAGCAGATTTTGGGCGTAGTCCTGGCAGACGCCTTGTCCCAGCCGGAAGCTCTCCGCCGCGGTGGTGGCGGGGCCGGTCACGCCGGGGGTATACTGAAAGTGAGCGTGGACGGCGGCGGCCAGTTCCTCCGGGTCGGCGGTGTTCTGTGCGGTGGCGAAGTCCAGCAGGGCCTCGTCAGGCCGGGTCAGCAAACCCGGATGTCGGTACATGGGATGGGGCTGGCTCCGGGGGATCTGGGTGCTGTTGTTTTCCACGATGCCCGCCGCACGATAAGAGAAGTGGTCGTGGGCCGGGGCGTAGCTGCCGGACAGCAGCCGGTTGCCGAATCCGTCCCGGCTGCAATAGAGGGAAATCTGCGGGTTGGTAGTCACGCCGCAGCGCACCACCCGCTGGGCCGGGTCTGACCCCGGCAGACAGCGGAGGACCACGTAATGGCGGGTCACGGGGGCGGTGAAGTTCAGCGTGGTTTGAAATTCGTAGTGATAGCGTCTCAAGGGAACCGTCTCCTTCTGTGCGCCGACGGGCAGCGCAGGGGAGCGGCTGCGGCGTCGTTGGCGCAGTTCAATTCAATTAGCAATTTGCAATTAGCAATTAGCAATGGAAAGACAGGGAACCGAAGAGCAGGAAAGTAAGGCGTTGTGGCGTGCTTAACGGTTTATTTTGCCAAATAACGCGCTGATTTCACTCATTTCAGGTTTTACAAATGCACACGCCCAAAAGAACGTCTGGCGTTCAGAATTGGGTCATTGCACATTGCACATTGCTAATTGCTCATTGGTTTAGACTTCCGGGAACAACCCCTCCACGCAGCGCAGCAGTTCGAAGGGGGGCAGCTCCGGCTTCGTTTCATCCAGCACGGAGTCGATGAGCTGACCCAGGTTGGTCTGGTCCGGCGTCAGCGGGATTTTATACACCCGGTTGATGAGCCGTTCACACTCCACCCGGTACATATCGGGGGGATAGTCCAACCGCAGGTACAGATCCAGCCGCTCCAGGTTGGCCCCGGTGCGCAGGATGGTGCGGCTGCTCTCGTCCATCAGGCTGTACTCCGCGCTGCCCCGGAAGGCCATGATGTCGTCCAGCACCCATTGCAGCTCCATCTCCGGGTGGGTGCTGACCAGCGCCTTCTCCATGGCGTTGCAGGCCAGCTGGATGTAACTGAACGTGTCGGTGCCGATGGTGTCCCGCAGGACAATGGCGTTGTCGTAGGCGGCGTACAGCAGTGACACCAGGGAGCAGGGATTGCTCCGGTCCCCCAGGTAGCGCAGGCAGAAGTCCTCCGTGGAGGTGTAAACGTTGGGGATGCCCAGCGCGGTACAGTATTGCGCATAGTCGTATTCCGTCCCGTCCACGTAGCAGTCGTAGATGGGGCGGGTGTTTTTCAGCGATGTATACACCCGTTCGGTGTAGCGGCCCAGCCAGAACAGGCGGCCCGCCTTGCTCAGCGAGAGAGTACCCATGTGTCTTTAAAACCTCCTCCCTGGGAACTGTTGACAACGAAACTGGCGGGGTTGCGGCTGAACCGGGTCAGGCCGGAGGGCCAGACAATGGTCTCCTCCCCGCTGAGGACGAACACCCGCAGGTCGGCCTTCCGCTCCACCCGCTGGTCGCCCTCCATGATGGGCAAATCTTTGAAGTCGATGACCTCCTGGGCGATGAACCGCCGAGGCTCGGTGCGGATGGTCTGCCGGAACCGCTCCAACTGGGCCTCGTCCATGTCCCGGCCAAAGACCACGCCGTAGCCGCCGGCCTCCGCCACGTCCTTGACCACCAGCTTCTCCAGGTTGGCCAGCACGTACTCCCGGTCCTCCTGGTAGAAGGGCAGGTAGGTGGGGGCGTTGTGGAGGATGGGGGTCTCGTGGAGGTAGTATTCGATCATCTTGGGGACGAAGTAGTAAATGCCCTTGTCGTCGGCCACGCCGTTGCCGGGAGCGTTGATGAGGGCCACGTTGCCTGCCCGGTAAGCGTCCATCACGCCGGGAATCCCGATGAGGCTCTCCGGCAGGAAGGCGGTGGGGTCCAGATATTCGTCGGAGATGCGCCGATAGATGGCGCCCACCCGCTCCTTGTGGCCCCGGGTGCCCAGGTAGTAGACCACGTTGTTCTCCACAAACAGCTCGCCGCACTCGGCCAGCACCGCGCCGGTCTGCTCGGCCAGGTAGCTGTGTTCAAAGTAGGCGGCGTTGTACCGGCCCGGCGTGAAAATCACGTTCAGGCCGCCCACGTTCACGTTGTCCATGACGGCTTTCAGCAGAGCGCCATAGTTGCGGTTGTCCACGATGGGATTCTCCCGGAAGGTCTCCGGACTGCACCGGCGGCACAGCCCCCGGGCAATCAAGGGGTAGCTGGCCCCGGAGGGGATGCGCAGGTTGTCCTCCAGGATGAACCAGCCCCCGTCCTTGGCCTGCACCAGGTCGATGCCGGAGATGTGGCTGTAAATGCCCTTGGGGGGCGTGATGCCCTCGCACTGGGGCAGGTAGCCGGACCCGGCGAACACGAAGTCCTCCGGCACCACTCCGTCCAGGATGATCTGCTTCTTGCCGTACACATCCCGCAGGAACAGGTTCAGGGCGTTGACCCGCTGCACCAGGCCCCGGTTCAGCTCGTCGAACTCCGCCGCCGTGATGACGCGGGGGATGGGGTCGAAGGGGAACAGCCGCTCCTGGAAGGTCCCGTTTTTATAAATGCCAAACTTGACGCCGTAGCGCTGCAACTGGTCGTTGATGCGTCCGGCGTGTTCGATGATTCTCTCCATCTCATTTCCTCTCTCAAAACGCAAAAACAGGGATAAACAAAAAAGAAGAGGCAGGAAAGCACACGGCTTCCTTGCCTCTTCATTCTATCCTCTATTGTACCTGTTCAGAACCGCCCCGTCAACTTCGACTTTGCCCAAATTTCACAGAAAAAACAGCGGGTTTTCCATCTGCTTTTACAAATTGGTCATAAATCCACAAAATTTCACCTTACTGTTCCAAACTGTCCCGGGAAATTTCCATCTCGTCCAGGGAAAACTGCCCCGGCCCCGGCAGGTTCATCCGGCGCTTGCGCTCGCTGGAGTAGGTCAGCTTGGCGTGGATGCGCTCCACGTCCCGGTTCTCCACCGCCACCCGGTAGGCGTGCAGGTTGTCCTCCATCCGCCGCAGCACCTCGGAGAGGGCGGGGGCGTTCATGGTGAACAGCTCGGTCCACATATCCACGTCCAGCGCCGCCACGCGGGTCACGTCCCGGAAGCTGCCGCCCTCGAAGCCCCGGCACTGGAACAGGTCTACGTCGTCGCAGACGGCGGCAGCGACCACGTGCATCAGCTGGCTGGTGTAGGCGATGATGCTGTCGTGCTTCTCCGGGGTGGTGGTGATGATGTCCTTGCAGCCCAGGTGCTTGGCCATCCGGCGCACCAGGGCGATGTGCTCCGGCGTGCTGGTGGCTCTGGGGGTCATGATGAAGTGGGCGTCCCGGAACATGGTGGGGAAGGCGTGCTCAATGCCGGAGAACTCCGTCCCTGCCATGGGGTGGCAGCCGATGAAATCCACCGTCTCCGGCAGGGCCTCGGCCCCCTTCATGATGGCGGTCTTGATGCCGCACACGTCCACCACCAGACTGCCCGGCTGAAACAGGTCCCGGTTGCGCTTCATGTAGTCCACGATCTGCCGGGGGTCCATGCACAAAACGGTCACGTCCGCCTGGGGCAGAGCCTCCGCCGGATCCAGGGTGACGGCGTCCACTACGTCGTGGGACAGGGCGTAATCCGCCGTGGCCTGGCGGCGCACCACTCCCAGGCGCTGGCAGTCCTCAAAGCCCTTCAGGGCCATGGCCAGGGAGCCGCCGATCAGTCCCAGGCCCACAAAGGCGATTTTTTTCATGGCAGAAATTCTCTCCTGTTTGTAGTCATTAGTGGCTAGTGGTTAGTGATTAGAAAAGAACAAGCACTATCCCCCCTTGCCTCCCCTGAA
>JAJBVG010000051.1 GCA_020859945.1 Clostridiales bacterium
GCTTCACTATTTTTGCGGGTTATTTTTCTCTACCCCAACTCTTGACATAGAACCATTTTTCATCACGTATCGCTGATTGCCAGTAAAAAGCGGTATTCTTTTTGTAACGAGCTGCCGATTCAGAGGAAAAGGCGAACCGCTCACATGGCCTGCCGTCCCTCCAGCGCCCGCATCAGCGTGGCGTCGTCGGCGTATTCCAAATGACTGCCCATAGGGATGCCGTAGGCCAGGCGGGTGAGCTTCACCTGGAAGGGCTGGAGCAGTCGGGAGAGGTAATAGGCGGTGGTCTCCCCCTCGGTGTCCGGGTTGGTGGCCATGATGACCTCGTCCACGCCGCCGGCCGCCACCCGGCTGACCAGCTGGCTGATGTGCAGGTCGTCCGGCCCCACGTGGTTCATGGGGGAGATGACCCCGTGGAGGACGTGGTACACGCCGGTGTACTCCCCCGCCCGCTCCATTGCCACCACGTCCTTGGGGTCGGCCACCACGCAGATGGTGCCCTTGTCCCGCTTGGGGCTGGCGCAGATGGCGCAGGGGCCTTCCCCCTCGGTCAGGTTCTGGCACACCGGGCAGTAGGAGATGGACTGTTTGGCGTTTACGATGGCGTCGGCGAACGCCTGTGCCTCCCCCTCCGGCAGGTTCAGCACATAAAAGGCCAGCCGCTGGGCGCTCTTCGTGCCGATGCCGGGGAGCCGGGCGAACTGTTCCACTAATTTTTCCAGCGCAGGGGGGAAGTATTGCATAGCGGCCTCCTTCGTTAATTAGCAATTAGCAATGTGCAATGTGCAATTATGTGGGAAACCAACCCCGATTTTCGCCTTGCGGCGGGGCAGCGAACCTGTTTTCCGAGACATTCCCGTGGGGAACCTGGCTGCAAACCCGGTCATTGCTCATTGCTCATTGCACATTGCACATTGTTTACAGCACCGGGTCAACCTCGCGGGCACAGAAGCCCGCCTGGGTCAGGGCGTTCAAAATCTTCTCCTTGTGGGCGTTGCCAAACGCTTCCAGCGTGACCCGCAGCTCCACGCCGCTCTGCCGGTTGATGTTGACGAACTGGTTGTGCTCCAGCTTGATGATGTTGCCGTCCTCTTTGGCCAGGATGTCGGCCACCAGCAGCAGCTGGCCCGGCTGGTCGGGCAGCAGCACCGAGAAGGTGAAGATGCGCCCCCGGAGGATGAGGCCGTGCTGAATCAGGGAGGACATGGTGATGATGTCCATGTTGCCGCCGGTCATGATAGGCACCACGTTCTGGCCCTGGATGCCCAGGTCTTTCAGGTGGTACAGGGCGGCCACAGACAGCAGACCGGCGTTCTCCACGATCATCTTGTGCTTTTCGGTCATGTCCAGGAAAGCGGAGACTAACTCCTGGTCGTCGATGGTGATGATCTCGTCCACGTTCTGCTGGATGTAGGGGAACACCTTGTCGCCGGGGGTCTTGACGGCCACGCCGTCGGCGATGGTCTCGATGGTGGGGGTGGTGACGATCTTACCAGCCTCCAGGCAGGCTTTCATGGAGGCCGCGCCGGTAGGCTCCACGCCGATGACCTTGACACCGGGGTTCAAAATCTTGGCATAGGTCGCCACGCCGCTGGCCAGTCCGCCGCCGCCGATGGGCACCAAAATCACGTTCACGTCGGGCAGGTCGCTGAAAATCTCATAGGAGATGGTGCCCTGGCCCGTGGCTACCCGCAGGTCGTTGAAGGGGTGGACGTAGGTCAGCCCTTCCTCCGCGCTGAGGCGAGAGGCTTCCTCGGCAGCGTCGTCGAAAGTGGTGCCGTGGAGGATGACATTGGCCCCGTAGCTCTTGGTGTTGTTCACCTTGATGAGGGGAGTGGTGGTGGGCATGACGATGGTGGCGGCTACACCCGCTTTCTGGGCGGCGTAGGCCACGCCCTGAGCGTGGTTGCCCGCGCTGGCCGTGACCAGGCCCTTGGCCTTCTCCTCTTCGGAGAGGGTGGAGATGGTGTAGTAGGCGCCGCGAATTTTGTACGCGCCGGTCACCTGCATGTTTTCGGGCTTGAGATAGACCTGGTTGCCCGTTTCGCCGGAGAAATATTCAGAGTAGATCAGATTGGTCGTGCGGATCACGCCGTGGAGCACCCGGCGGGCCTGCTTGAAGGAATCGAGGGTCATCATAGTACAGTTCGTCCTTTTGTAGTCAAATTTCAATTTCTCATTGTATCCCTGATTCCGAAAAAAGTCAAGGCGGCGGCGCGCCATTTGCCAGAATCCCCCGCCCCAGTCAGACGTGGGGACAAGTCACAAAAAGCGTTCCCGCTGCCCGCCGTTTTTCAGCGTTATTTTTTGAGAAATTCCTTCCCCTCTCGGCGTATCCTGTTATAATATTGCTGTAAAGAGACGGGAGAGTACATTCATGGAACTTTTGGATATTGTAGACAAGCACGGCCAGCCCACCGGCCTGACCGTTGACCGGGAGACCGCCCACCAGGAGGGCATCCGCCACCGCACGTCCCACGTCTGGCTGCTGCGCCGCCGGGGGGATACGGTGGAAATTTTGCTGCAAAAGCGCAGCAAGGAAAAGGACTCCTACCCCGGCTGCTACGACATCTCCAGCGCCGGCCACATCCCCGCCGGGATGGACTTCGTCCCCTCCGCCCTGCGGGAGCTGAAAGAGGAGCTGGGGCTGGATGCCGCGCCGGAGGAGCTGATCTACTGCGGCCAGCGGCAGTTTTCCTGTCATTCGGTGTTTCATGACCACCCCTTTTGGGATAATCAAATCAGCAACGTCTACGCCCTGTGGCGGGACGTGGAGCCGGAAAAGATGACCCTGCAAGCCTCTGAGGTGGAGGAAGTGCGGTGGTTCCCCTTCCGGGACTGCCTGAAAGCGGTGAAGTGCAACGGCATCCCCAGCTGCGTTTACGTGGAGGAGCTGGAGCTGGTGGCCGCCGGAGCGGGGCTGGCTCAGGAGATTTTGGGATAATTTGAGATAAAACGAACACCAGAGCGGTATCCGGTGAAGGGGTTCCGCTCTGGTGTTTTTGTGTGTAAATATGGCTTTACAACCTTGAAATGGCGATGCCCGCCAGAATAATGACCACGCCCAGCACCTTTCGCTTGCTGGGATGTTCCTTCAAAATCACCGCGCCGAACAGGAAGATCCAGATGAAGCTGGTGGCCGTGATGCAGGGCAGCACCGACACCGGCACGTAAATCAACGCCACCTGGTTCAGCGCCAGGGAGAGGAACAGCAGCCCATAGGAGATAATGACCCGCAGGTTCAGGAACTTCCAGATGAAGCCCTTTTTGGCGGTGGTGTTAGCCTGCTGTTTGAGTAGGATTTGGCTGGTAGTGGAGAGGAACACCGCGATAAACGCCGCGCCGTAGCACACCGCCGGAGTGATGAAGTCAGTGTTCATCGGACATGCTCACCACCATTCCAATGATAATCACGATGATGCCCACCACCTGTCTGACGGTGATGGCCTCGTGGAAGATGACCACCGCCCACACGAAGATGAGCATATAGCTGATGCCTTTGCGCAGGTAGGCCGTGGTCAGGGGCAGCCGCTCCAAAATCAGCTGCCACGCGACGGCGTAGCCCGCCAAAATCACCACCGCCGCGCAGAACCAGAACAGGTACATGGGGGACAGGAAGGGATACTTCCCCCCCAGCTTCAGGAAGGGGGAGGTCAGGCTCTCGAAGAAGATGGCGATGATCGCCAGCGCATAGAGGTTGCGCTTTTTGTCCAAAAAGTTATCTAACAAGGTTATTTCCTTCTTTTTTAGGATGCGAAAGCGAAGTTTGGGTGTCCTTTTGAGCCAGCTACAATGACACCGTCGGAAGGAATCCCTCTCACCCTGTAGGGGCGGCCCTTGGCCGCCCTGGGTAAGAAGGAGGTATTTCGGGCGGCCACGGGCCGCCCCTACACACGATAGCACGGTTTTCCCCAAAGTTGAGGAAACCAGACCTGTAACAGACGAACAGGGTCAGTCAATCATTGAATCTTACTCACCAAAATCCGCAGCTTGCCGTTGGCGTCGCTGGGGATCTCCTCCATCCACTGGAATTGGAAGGCGAACTCGTGCCGCAGGACGGCCCCCAGCTTCTCGGTGATGATGGCCTCCACCTCGGCCTGCCGTTCCTCTGGCACGCCGGGGTCACGGACCATCAGGATGGTGATGTTCTCGTAGTCCTCCTGAATGACCCGGTACTGGATGACCTCTTTGATGTAGTTCATGATGACCGCCACATTGCCCCACTCGGTCACGTCGCCGTTTTTGTGGTGGATGACGTCGTTCATACGGCCCTTGATGCGCTTGACGAACCGCAGGCCCGCCTTAGTGTAGGTCTCCATGCTGTCGCCGGAGACGTAGTTGATGATGGGCAGGTCGGTCTTGAACAGCGGCGTGATAACGGCGGGGCCGTCGTCGGCGGGGCCGCTCAGGTCGGCGTTGTAGATGTTGACCACGTGGGTGTCGCTGTTCACCTGGTACTCGTCCCGTCCGGGGAGGCGCACCACGCAGGAGCCGGTCTCGCTCATGCCGTAGGCGTCCACCAGGCCGGGGCCAAAGACCTCCATCAGCAGCTCCCGGGAGGCGTCGTCCATCATCTCCCCGAAGGGGGTGTAGAACTTGGGCTGATGGCAGGGGACGTTGTTCTTTTTGGCGTAGGCCGCCACCCGCACCAGCACGTTTTTGTGGTTATAGAGGTAGTCGGGCTTGTAGTCGTTGATTTCCTGGAGCAGCTGCTCGCTGGTCAGCCGGTTTTTCAGGGCGTCGGACATCTGCTTGCGGCGCAGGATGCCGAACCGCTGCACCACGGAGTCCCGCTCCTTCACCGCCCCGTGGAGGCTGTTGGGGCGGCACATGGTCTTGCCCGTGAAGGGGTTGTACCCCGGCATGGACAGCACCCGCAGCCAGTTGGCGGTCATCCAGGCGTTCTCCTGGGGAGAGACCAGGGTGCGCAGCGGCGCGCCGGAGGAGCCGGAGGTGGGGGAGACGTGCCAGCTCTCGTACTTTTTGGGGTTCGCGGCGGCTTCGCCGTCCATCCACTCCCGCAGCTCCGCCTTGGTCAGCACCGGGAACTTGTACAGGTCGGCGGCGGTCTGGTAGTCGCCGGGGACGGTGTCGCTGGCTACGAACCGGTTCCGGTAGAAGGGAACCTCCCAGGCCCGCTGCATCAGCTCCTGAATTTTTTTGTTTTGCGTCTCCACCAGGCGCTTGTAATCCTTGGCCCGGATGGGTTTGTCGTAAAGCGTGGTCAGGTCCCGCAGGGCGTAGACGTTTTCCAGCTTTCGGTCTGTGGCGTAGCTCATGGACGGTTCTCCTTTGCGTATAATTTGACGAATTGTGTACTATTTGGATTTGACTTTACGCCCAAATCAGCCCCTGTACCCCTTCCTCGGTGGAAACCTCCACCCGGAGCAGAGACTGGATGTGCTGCATCCGGCGGTTCAGTTCCTCCCGGGTGGGGGCGGAGACGATGAGGGCCAGCCGGGAGGTCTTGTCGGTGTGGCCCTCCCGGTTCTCCATACCCAGGCGCAGCTTATCCAGCTGGTTCCGGTGGACGTAGGGCAGGTTCTGCACTTCCTCCACCCCGGAAAGGGCCGTCACCTTCCCCACGGGAATGTAGAAGGCCATATACCCGCAGTAGCACTGCTGAGGTAAAATCTCAGGCATCTCCTTTTGCTGGCCGGTGGCGATGTTCAGCAGAAATTCTTCCGTACACAGGCCGGTGGAGAGGGAAATCAGGTCGGAGGAGATGAACACCCCGCCGCCCCGGGCGGCAGTCTCCATCAGGTAAATTTCGTCCCCGTCCATGATATATTCGCTGTGGGTGATGCCCTGTTTCAGGCCGAAGCCGGTGATGATGCGCCGGTTCAAATCCAGCACCCGCTGTGTCAGTTCCTCATCCGCCGTAGAGGGCATAATGCGGCTCTTGGCGGCGTAGGCGTCGGGGATGTCGAAATAGAGGGTGTCGCCGCAGGTCAGGTTCTGGAACTGGTAGTTGAAGGACAGGCCCTCCACCACGAACTCCCGGCCCGTGGCCAGCCGCTCCACGATGACCCCGCCGTTGGAGGACCACCGGGCGGCCTCGGCGTACTTCTCCCGCAGCTCGTCTGCGCTGTGGACGGCCTGAACGCCCCGGCTGCCCTGGGTGTCCAGGGGCTTGATGATGACCGCGCCCCCCAGCTGGGTGTAGTAGTCCTCCGCCTCCTCCAGAGAGAACACCGTCCGGTTGGGCAACTGGGGGATGCCCAGCTGGGCCAGCTTTTGGCGCATCAGGGCCTTGTCGGTGAACAGGCAGCCCGTCTCGTAGCCGATACCGGGGAGGCCCATCTCCTGAGCCACATACGCCACGGTGCGCACGGCGATGTCTGTCTGGTCGGTGATGACGCCGTCGATCTGCTCCGCCCGGGCGAAGGCGAGGATTTCCTCCTTGGCCCGCACGTCGATGAGCAGCTCTTTGCTGATATAGGGGCGGAACGCCTCGCCAATGACCGGCGCGGCCAGCAGCACTTCATAGCGTTCCGCAGCCTTCTGCACCAGCGGGAGCTGGAAGTCTCCCGCGCCCACGATGAGTACCTTTTTCACCGGACGGACGCCTCCTCCACGTTCAGGGTCTCCCGCACCACGTACTGGGGAGAGTTGTTCAGCGAGATATAAATACGGCCAATATACTCCCCGATCAGTCCCAGCAGGAACATGATCATGCCCCCCAAAAAGAGCATGGCGGCCATGAGGGAGCTGTAGCCCACTGTTACGGTGGGGACCAAAAACTTGTGGATAATGGTGTAAATGCCTGTAATGACCCCCACAATGGCACAAATCACGCCCATGGTGGTGGCAAGGCGCAGGGGTTTGACGGAAAAGGCGGTGAAGCTGTTCATCCACAGGGCGAAGGACTTTTTGAAGTTGTAGTGTCCCACGCCGATGGTGCGCTCCCGCTCCTCCATGACCACGTTGGTCACACGACTGGTGGCGCGGAGCATCAGGCCGGACAGGTAGGGGTAGGGGTTGGTGTAGCGAATGACCTCGTCCTTGACGAAGCGGCGCATCACCGAGTAGTTGGAGAATTTCAAATCCTTGTCCTTGCCCAGCAGCCAGTTTGCCACGGTGTCGTTGACCTTGGAGCCGAAGTTTTTCAGGCCCGACTGGGTCTTTTTGGGGTACTTGGCGATGGAAACGTCGTAGTCGCCGCTCTCCAGCGGGGCCAGCAGGTCCCAGAACCGGTCGGTGGGACATTGTAAGTCGTCGTCGATGAAGGCCACATAGTCCCCGGTGGTGTAGTGGCACCCGCAGATGAGGGCGTTGTGCCGCCCGCCGTTTTTGGCAAGGTCAATGACCTTCACCCGCCGGTCCTGAGCGGCCTGCTGCCGCAGCACGGACAGCACATTGTCCGGCGAGCAGTCGTTCACCGCTACAATTTCGTAGTCATACTCCGGGCGCTGGGCCACAACGGAGCGAATCTCGTCCATGACCAGGGCCACGGAGCCTTCGCTGGCGTAGCAGGGAATGACAAAGCTGATGGTTTGCATAGTTTTCTCCCTTGTTTCTCTAACAAGATAGGTGTTCTTTGTGTATTTTAGGGGCATTTGATAAAGACACCCCACATTCCGCAACTGACCACCCCTCTTGCCTCCCCTGAAAGGGGAGGGGGACCATGCGAAGCATGGGGGAGGGGTTTCTCATAATTGCACATTGCTAATTGCAAATTGCTCTCTGCACATTGCTAATTGCAAATTAAGAATAAAACTCCTTTACGGCGTCGATGACCTCCTGGCAGTCCTCCGCCGTCAGGCCGTAATACATCGGCAGACGGGTCAGCCGCTCGGACTCCTTCGTGGTGTACACGTCCTCCCCGTGGAACCGGCCAAAGCGTTTCCCGGCGGGGGCGGTGTGCAGGGGGATGTAGTGGAAGGCGGAGTAGATGTCCCGCTCCTTCAGGAAAGAGATGAGCGCCGTCCGTTCCTCCAGGTCTTTGCACTTGATGTAGAACATATGGGCGTTGTGAACGCAGCCCTCCGGGATGACGGGCAGTTCGATCTTCCCCGCCTGGGCCAGCGGGGTCAGGCCCTCATAATAGCGGTTCCAGGTGGCCATGCGGTCCTCGTTGATCTTGTCCGCGTCCTCCAACTGGGGATAGAGATAGGCGGCGTTCAAATCACTGGGAAGATAGCTTGAGCCGTAGTCCACCCAGGTATACTTGTCGATTTGGCCCCGGATGAACTTGCTGCGGTTGGTGCCTTTTTCCCGGTAAATTTCCGCCTGCTCCACCTGCTCCGGGTGGTTGACCAACACGGCGCCGCCCTCGCCCATGGTGTAGTTTTTCGTCTCGTGGAAGCTGTAGCACCCCACGTCGCCGATGGCGCCCAGGGCCTTGCCCTTGTACCAGCCCATGACGCCCTGGGCGGCGTCCTCCACCACTTTCAGGCCATGGCGGTGGGCGATGTCCAAAATCGTGTCCATCTCACAGCCCACGCCAGCGTAGTGGACCACGCAGATGACGGTGGTTTTCTCCGTGATGGCGGCTTCAATTTTGGTCTCGTCGATGTTCATGGTGTCAGGCCGTATGTCCACAAACACCACCTTGGCTCCCCGCTGGACAAAGGCGTCCGCCGTGGAGACAAAGGTGTAGGCGGGCATGATGACCTCATCCCCCGGCTGCACGTCGCACAGCAGGGCGGCCATTTCCAGGGCGCTGGTGCCGGAGGTGGTCAGCAGCACCTTGGCCGCGCCGGTCTTTTCCTCCAGCCACTTGTGGCATTTCAGGGTGAAAGGGCCGTCGCCGCAGAGCTTGTTGTTGGCGATGGCCTGAACCATGTATTCTGGCTCCCGGCCCGTGGAAGGGGGAATATTAAAGGGGATTCGCATGAAAATCAGCCTCCAAAATTGATGATTGGGTCAACTTTTCTCTTTTCGTTTTGTCCGGGCAGCGCCATTTCTCCGACGCAGCACCACCACGCACACGCCCCGCACCGCGATAGCGGCCAGGGCCACGCCGCTGGCGGCCATGCCGACGTTCAGCCAGGGCATAGCGTATTTCAGCACGATCTCGTGGTCGCCCGCCTCAATGACCGCGCCCATATAGAGCTTGTCCACCTGGAACAGCTCGGTTTCCTCGCCGTCCACCCACAGGGTCCAGCCCTTGGTATAAGGGATGGAAAAGGTCAGCAGCCGGGTGTCGCTGGTGGAAATGGCGCCGGTGATGACATCGCCGTTTTCGTCCACGTCCTCCAGCATGACCGCCGACAGCGCGGTCACGTCCTCCGCATAGTCCTCCATGGGCAGACAGAACACCCGGAAGTCCTCATAGGTAAACTCACCGACTTCGGGGAAAATCAGGGTGCATTTGACTGTCCCGTCCTCACTGTAGCCCAGGTTGAAGGAGAACCCGGAGGTCTCGAAGTAATAGGTCTGCCGTTTGCCGTGGAGCCGGGTGGAGGAGGTGGTGCCGTTGGCTTTTACCTTCAGCTCGCACAGGTCAGCGGATTTGTCGCTGGCGTAGCTGATGCCCTCCAGATAGAGGTAAGTCTCGCAGCCCGCCGCGCCGTCGAAGGTGAAGATGATGGAAGCATTTTCCTTCTCCACGGTGATGGTTTTGGTCTCCTCGTCCAGGGTCAGACCATGGGTCTCCGCCACCTGGCAGTCCACCTCCTGGACCGACAAATCGGCCTCGCCCGCTGTCAGCCCCGCTTCATCCAGAAGCTGAGCCGTCTCGTCGGAGACCACGGCGTTTTGCAGCACCGCCTGCTGCTTTTCCGCGAAGTTCAGAGCGTTGTACTCGTCCTCCGTCATGTAGGAGGTGTAGGTGTACCCCAGGGACAGGGCGTACTGATTCTCATAAATCAGAATACCGTCGGATTCTTCCACCAGAGAGAAACCGTAGGGGACTCGCTCGCCTTCGTCCTCCGTGCAGTAATATTTGACGCAGGCCAGGGCCTCCAGGCTGGCGCGGGCGTCAAACCCCCGCAGGTCGAAGGACTGGGCCGCTGTGTTCAGATTGAAGTCCAGATAGGTCTCCGTCATCCCAGAGGGGATGATGGAAAAATAGGAGGTGGTGCCGTAATATCCTGCGCCCATGGACTGGTTGGACCGCCGGGCGGACTGCTCCACCCGGTAAAAGCTGTCGTCCCCCAGGGCGGAAGCCGCAGCCGCTTCGGTGTCCGTCAGGCTGCTCTGCACCTCTCCGGCGTCCACACAAGTCTCGGTGTAGTCGCCCACCCCTTCCCGGAAGGCGGCGTTGGTGTTGACCACCAAAGCCAGGGTCAGGGTCAGCGACAGCACCGTTTTTTTCTGGTAGGTGTTGGAAGCGAACAGGTCCATGGTCAGCACCGCCAGCAGCGTCCCCGCCAGCAGCAGCAGGCCCACATATCGGGCGGCGTCCGGCTCCTGACTGCAAAGGACCAGACCGATATAGATGCCGCCCGCCACCAGCAGCCCCCGTTTTTCCCGCGGCTCCAGGTGCAGGAACTCCGGCAGCATGTATGCCAGCACCAGAGACCCCATCAGCGCGAAGCCGTAGCACCAGCGGTTGGTGACATAGCCGAAGCCGTTCATGATCTTGCCAAACAGCGGCACGCAGATCATCACCGTGCAGATAATGACGCCGGTTTTCAGAGGCAGGAACCGCTTTTCCTTTTGGAAAAACAGCAGCACGATGGACAGCAGCGTCAGCCCAGCAAAGCCGAGGATGGCCCAGCTCTTCCCGTTGGGTACAGCGGTGGTCAGCTCGTCAAACAGCGTCTCGTAATAGCTCCAGCCATAGGTGAACAGGGAGGTCAAACCGCTCTGCTCCCCGGAGCGGCTGCTGGTCAGGAAGGAGTAGACCGTGGGCAGCAGAATGACGCCGGACAGGGCCGTTCCCCAGAAGTATACGCCGATCAGCTTGAAAATCTCGCTGAGGATGCGCTTTACGTCGGCGCCGTGGAGGAAAATCAGCCGCACCAGCAGGTACAGCGCCATCATCAGCGTGTTCATATAGGCCAGGTAGTAGCCGCTGATGAAGTTCAGGCACACCGTCACCAAAAACAGGCCGCCCTTGCGCTTGTGCAGGAACCGCTCTACCCCGGCCAGCATCAGGGGCAGGTAGATGAGGCAGGGGGTCTGGAACACCGGCTGCCGCACCAGGATGTAGAGAGAGTAGCCGCAGAAGGCGTAGGACATGCCGCCGCAGATGATTTCGCTCTTGCTGGTGCGTTCCAGTTCCAACAGCAGCCACATCACCGCCAGCCCGCTGCAATAGATGCGCAGCAGACACAGGACGTTGTAGAGGGCCTCCATGTGGTCCACCGGGGTGAACAGGCACAGCAACATGGTTGGGTCCCGCCGGATGACATCCAGCACGTCCATGCCCATACCGGCCTGGAAGGTGAACTGAGGCAGGTGTAGGACGCCGGTGGTTCGGAACGTCTCCACCACGGAGAGGGCGTAGTTCCGCAGGAACACCATGGAGGCGTACTGCTGCTGGAGGCCGTCCGCCGTCCAGACCATGGACTTTCCGTTGGTAAAGAAGGGCAGCGTCACTGCCGTGGCCAGCACCACGAACGCCGCCGTGAAGATCAGCACACAGCGGACCCCTAGGGTGTGCCGCTGGTAAAAGCTCTGGCGGCCAGGGTGCAGCGTCCGGGCGGGCGGATTGGGCGGGTTCCAGAAGTTCCCGTTCCGCAGCACCCACTTCACCGGGCGCACCGCCCAGGGCAGGCAGGCGACGACCATCAAAACCAACGCCAGCGCCAGCCCCACCAGGTAGCCCACCTTACCCAACCGGTCGGAGAACAAGTCCATCAGCACCGCGCTGAACAGGGTGGTGATGGGCCGCTGCCAGAGGTACGCCTCCGGCCAGGACTCGCTCAGGTCGGTGAGCACCGGCAGACGGCGGTTGGGCATCAGGGCCAGCAGCCCCAAAATCAGGCACAGCACCAGCACATACCACCCCAGCCGGACCAGCGGCCCGTAATGGCCGATGATGCCGCTGGAAAGGCTGGCATAGCTCTTGTTGCCCTTGAAGAAGGGGGCCAGCAGGTATAAAAAGTCGGATTTCCACCAGCAGACGGCCAGCACAGCGGCCAGACCCGCCAGAGAGAGCAGTTTCGTGCCGATTTTATCCAGAAACGCCCCTCTCTGCTGGGCGTCGGTCCACCGCCCCAGCAGGAACAGGGGCAAAAAGACCAGCGCCCGGGCCAGGCAGAATTTATCTCCGACCCAGCCCAGCAGACCGGAGAGGCACCCCACCGCCAGGGCCAGGATGAACAGCAGCCGCCGGTCCCACTTTTTCTGCTCCAGCCACAACATCAGCAACAGATATTCCGCGAACACCAAAAACAGCCACGAGGCCCCCGGCGTGTCGAACAGGGCAAAGCCGGGCGTCCCGCCCAGGGATGTGTTTACCCAGAACAGCAGCAGCTTTTGCACCAGGTACAGCTCCGCAAAGGCCATGCTGAACCGAACCAGCCGCTCTCTGGTGCCGATGACCTCCCGGGAGAGGCTGCCGAACAGAAACACCAGGGTGGGATACCCCGCAATTTGGAAAAAATTCCACAGGGCCTGCACCACTCGCGTATTGGTCCCCGTGGGCAGGCACTGAACGCAGGCGATGCCCAGCAGCGTCAGCAGTCCCAGGTGGTATTCCCGCTTTTGGATGGTTTTTGAGTACACAGTTCCACGTTCCTCTTCTCGCGTTGGCCAGGTCAGCGGCCCAGATCGGATTTGATCTGGGTGGTGGAGATCTCCGGCGTGCGGGGGAGATAGACCACCTCACAGTAGTCCTTCAGGAAGTCGAACTTGCCTTCCCAGTCGTCGCCCATGACGAAGGTGTCCACCCGGAACTCCTTCACATCGGAAATTTTCTGGTCCCAGCAGGTCTCCGGGATGACCAGGTCCACATAGCGGATGGATTCCAGCAGCTGTTTGCGCTGCTCATAGGTGAAGTAGCACTTCTTCTGTTTCTCGTTCCAGTTGAACTCGTCGGTGGAGAGGGCCACGATCAAGTAGTCCCCCTGCTCCTTCGCCCGGCGCAGCAGGTTGATGTGGCCGTAGTGAAGCAGGTCATAGGTGCCGTAGGTGATGACTTTTTTCATGTTGTTCCTCCAGTTTGCCGCCCCGTGGGGGGAAGCGCCGGTTTTTAATATAAGTATGTTCAATCAGCACGATTATAGCACAAGCCCCGGCCATATGCAATCTTTGAAGGTGTCGAAAAACCGGGAGATTCTCACAAAAAATTCGGTTTGGGGTGCTGGACTGCTGAGCGGGTCTGCGCCGCGCCCTGCCTGAGACAGAAAGAGACCGGCCCGTTTGCGCGGGCCAGTCTCAGGCTTGGATTTACATTAGGGGATGATGAGGCGCAGACATTAGCACTCCAGCTTCTCCAGGGTGCAGGTCTTGGCGATGGACTTGCGGATCTCGGCGCGCAGAGGCAGCACGGAGGTGGGGGAGACGGACAGCTCGTCGATGCCGATGGCCAGGAAGGTGGGCAGCAGGGAGATGTCGGCGCCCAGCTCGCCGCAGATGCCGATCCAGATACCGGCCTTGTGAGCGGCGTCGGTGGCCATCTTCAGGGCGCGGAGGACGGCGGGATGGTGAGGATCGAAGAACTTGCCCAGGTCGTTGGCCTGACGGTCACAGGCCAGGGTGTACTGGGTCAGGTCGTTGGTGCCTACGGAGAAGAAGTCTACTTCCTTGGCCAGAGCGTCGGCCACAAAGACGGAGGCGGGGGTCTCGATCATGATGCCCAGCTCGGTGTCCTTGTTGTAGGGGATGCCCTCGTCGTCCAGCTCGGCCATGACCTTGGCGCAGGCCCGCTTGCACTCCTTGACCTCCCAGACAGAGGTGATCATGGGGAACATGATGGCGACCTTGCCGTAGGCGGAGGCGCGGTACAGGGCGCGCAGCTGGGTGCGGAACACCTCGGGGCGGTTCAGGCAGATACGGATGGCGCGAACGCCCATGGCGGGGTTCTCTTCCTTCTTCATGTCGAAGTAGTCCACCTGCTTGTCGGCGCCGATGTCCAGGGTGCGGATGACGACGCGCTTGCCGTTCATGGCGGCGGCCACCTGCTTATAAGCCTCGAACTGCTCGTCCTCGGTGGGGTAGTCGGAGGCGGCCAGATACAGGAACTCGGAGCGGAACAGGCCGATGCCCTGACCGTCGTTGTTCTGCACGGCGGCCACGTCCTCGGGAGAGCCGATGTTGCAGTAGAGCATCATCTTCTTGCCGTCCAGGGTCACGTCCTCTTTGCCCTTCATGGTTTCCAGCAGCTTCTTCATCTCAATCTGCTTTTCGCGCTTTTCCTTCAGGCCAGTCAGAGTGATCTCATCGGGGTCCAGGAACAGCTCGCCGGTCTCGCCGTCGATGTAGGCGGTGCGGCCATTGTAGTCCTGCTTGAGGGCATCGCCTGCGCCGCAGACGGCGGGGATGCCCATGGTGCGGGCGAGGATGGCGGTGTGGGAGTTGCCGGAGCCGCCCTGGGTGACGAAGGCCAGAATCTTGGACTTGTCCAGCTGGAGGGTCTCGGAGGGGGTCAGGTCGTCGGCAGCCAGGATGACGGGAACATCGGAGTCGATGCCGCCGGCCACGACGCCCATCAGGTTGTCCAGGATGCGGCGGGCCACGTCCTTGATGTCGGCGGCGCGGGCCTGCATATAGGCGTCGTCCATGGCGGCGAACATGGCGGCGAACTGCTCGCCGGCCTGCTCCACGGCGTACTCGGCGTTGCAGGACTCCTCCTCCATGACAGAGGTCATGCACTCCACGAAGTCCTCGTCCTCCACGAACATGGCGTGGGTCTCAAACAGCACGGCGGCCTCGTCGCCGGCCTCTTCCCGGCACTTCTCGGCCAGGACTTCCAGCTGCTCCATGGAAGCGGCCTGGGCAGCGGCCAGACGCGCCTTTTCTGCTTCTACGTCAGTGACGGTGGTTTTGACGATGGTGGTGTCCGGGCGCTGGAAGAAATACAGCGGGCCCTTCTCGACGCCCTTGGAGACGCCTTTGCCTTGGATCATGATCATAGTTCTTTCACCCCTGAAAAAATTTGTACAAAAACGCTCATATGATACTTGCGTTTTCGCGGGAGAGGTCACCCTCTCCAATGCTCTTTTATTTGCCGGGCAAATAAAAAAATACATCTGACATCCTTTTGAAAGGCTGGATGTCAAATCTGTTTCGCCATCTGCCCGGACCTGTGGCAGAAATCCACAAACCCACCCCGGTTATTTTGCCGAAGTTTTATAAATTTCAGCCGGATATATTATACGCCCTCTTTTGGGTTTCGTCAATGGCAAATAATAAAGTTATTAAAAGAAAGTTGTACACAACGGACATAAAAGAGATTGCTAAACGAGCGTTTAGAGGTTGTTTTATGTTTTCTTTGCGAACAACTGAGAATCCACGCCGGGTAGGTATTTTTTCGACTGGCGAAAAAGGGGAAGTTTTGTCCGAACCTCCGCATTGTACGAAAAAGCGCCGCAGGCCCATGTCCTGCGGCGTTGAGCCTGTCGGAGACAGGCTCTCGACCAAAATCATGGATTTTGGTCGAAAGTGCGGCCCCGGCAGCGCACTCGCTGCGCTCGCACGTTTGGGGCCTCCGCCGTCAAGCGGCACTTCCGGGGCTTTGCCTCTCCCTGCCTGTGTGCTTTTGCCGGTACACGCCCGGCTAAAAGCACGGATTGCAATTTATTTTGTTGCTTGCGCAACAAAACTCCTGCGGAGGGCCTCCGTAACTTTTCACGTTGCTTTATTTCTTTGAAAGCAGTTTTTCGACAAATTTGAAGCGCCGCAGACACATGGCCTACGGCGCTGGTTTTTAAGCTCTGCGCTCTTGGTTTGTGGCACCTGAGCTAACAGCTAAAAGCTAATAGCTCTCAAAGAGATTGCTTCAACGCCTGGGCGATCTGGTCGGGGCAGGAGGTCTGCTTGAACCCGCACTTGATGCCGTCCAGCCGCTCGATCACGTCCTCCACCTTCATGCCCACCACCAGGGCGGAAATGCCTTTCAGGTTGCCATTGCAGCCGCCAGTCACCCGCAGCCCCTTGACCACGCCGTCCTCTACGTCGATCTCCATGAAACGGGAGCAAGTGCCTTTCGGGGTGTATTGAATGGTTTTCATTGGTAAATCGTCCTTTCTCTGTGGCGGCCCGTTCTCACCGGGCCGCGAGGTTTCGTTTATTGCGCGGCTTCCTCCGGCCCGCTGGCGGCGCAGGCGGCGCAGACCCCATAAAAGAGCAGGGTGTGCCGGTCCACCGACCCGCCGCACTGCTGAGAGGCGGCCTGGTCCAGCTCCGTTTGATAAGGGAAGTCCAGGTCGCTGACCTGGCCGCACCGCTGGCATCGGAAGTGGGCGTGCGGTTCGGTACGGGCGTCGTACCGCTCAACCGGGAAGGGCATCCGTTCCAGCAGCCCCTCCTCCGCCAGCAGGTTCAGGTTCCGGTAGACCGTCCCCCGGCTCAGGTTGGGACTGACCGGTTTGAGCCACTGGTAGACCATCTCCGCCGTAGGGTGCTCCGTGGTACCGCGGACACAGTTCAAAATCAGCTCCCGCTGCCTGGAATATCGCCTTTGCATACCTTCACCTCCCGAAACGGGGCAAACGGGGCGGCCCCGAAAAACTTAAATAATGAGATTCATTATTAATAATAATACCACAGGTCCCGCGCATTTGCAATACAAATTCTTTGCCTTTTTCTGGAGACGGCTGTACAAGTTGGCAGCGGCGACCGAATTGCGCATATCGAAAACGAGCCGTCAGACAATGAACGTATTTTCCGCCTTCGCCATGTAGTCCCGCTCCAGCATGGCCACATGGGACAAAAACCGCTCATCATCGAAGTATTTTGCACCCCTGGGGCAGCGGCGGACGCAGGACTGGCACTTGATGCAGACTCCGGCGACCTGCGAGCAGTCCTCCGGGCGGATGCTTCCCATGGGACACACCCGGACGCACAGACCGCAGTTGTCGCACAGGGCGGCGTTCGTTTTGGGCTTTGCCCGCAAAAAGTTGGCGGGGGTCCCGTCCTTGCCCAGCGGCACATAGTAAGGCGCCAGCGCCCGCTCCACAGGGGGCAAAGGCTCCGCCCGTTCCGCGGTGAGCTTGCGGACCAAGCGCATACACCACTCGCCGATTGCCGCTTTGTCGTCCTCGTCTGGCCGGTCAACTGCGATTTTGTCCGAAAACGGGTGCCGGGTGGCAATGGCCGCCGCGCCCATAGGGAGAAAGCCGTTCCGTTCCAGAATTTGTTGCAGCTCCGCTGCCCCGTCCCCCGGGCTGCGGTTGCCGTAGCTGAGGACCAACACGGCGGGAGTCCCGTCCCCGTGCAGGAGCGCTGCGAGGTCTGGGGCGATTTTATTGGGGAGCCGCCCCGCGTAGATGGGCATACCGACAACCAGCAACTCGTTTTTGGGGAAATGATACGTTGTTTTTCGCTGTTCCGGGCCGGTGACGTCCACTTCCCGCACCCCGCACCCCAACGCGTCGGCAATGGCATGGGAAACAAGGCTCGTGCTGCGCCTCGTTCCGCCTGTTGGACTAAAGCTCACCGCTGCGACGGTTTCGATTTTCATGTTCGCCCCTCCACTCTGTCTGGCTCTTTGTGTGATAAAATAAGATTTATTCCTGATAATGATACCATACCTTTCTTCGGTTTGCAATACAAATCCTTTGCATGTTTCTGCCAGCAAAAAATTGGCCGGGTATTTTCCGCCCCGGCGAACCATACTGAATCTGTCGAACGAACGGCAGAGCGATTTTTGTCGGCTCTTGCCCCGTTCCAACCTATAAAACAGGAGGAATTTTCATGAAAAGGACCCTATTGACCCTGGCCGCGGCGCTGGTACTGGTGTTCGCCCTGGCCGGATGCACCAGCCGGAACAACACCGGCGACACCGCTGACACGTCCCTCACCGGCGACGAGACCTACACCGCCGACGAAAACGGCATGACCAACCAAACCGGCGACGACGGTGACGCCACGACAACCACTGATACCACCAACAACAAAACCGAAACGGACAGCGACTCTGTGGCCGACGACGTGCGGGGCGCGGTGGACGATGCGGGCGACGTGGTGGATGACATCGCCAACGGCGCGGCGGACGCGGTAGACGACGCCACTGACGCGGTGGACGACGTGACCGGCGCGCCTCAGAAGCGGGTGGCTCGGCCTTCGGATCAGCCCTCCGCCGCGTGACGGGTGAGCTAATCAAATCACATTTACGCAGATTTTAGCAGAAAACCCCTCCGCCACCGCCCAAGGGCGGCGGCCCTCCTCCCCTTTCAGGGGAGGCAAGAGGGGATAGTATTTACAATTTGGTTGAGATTTTAGTGAGTAAAAACAGTTTCCCCACACAAAAAACGGCAGGGCAGCGCTGGCTGTCCTGCCTGCTTTGGTTTCCGTTTCAGATGAGCCGGGGCTGAATGCCGAAGCTGACGGCGATGGCCCGGTCCACCTGGTCCATCATCTCGCCCTCCAGGTGACCCATGCGCTCCCGGAGCCGCCGTTTGTCCAGGGTGCGGATCTGCTCCAGCAGCACCACCGAGTCACGGGTCAGACCGCAGTGCTGGTCGATCAGCTCGATGTGGGTGGGCAGTTTGGCTTTGTTCATCTGGGACGTGATGGCCGCCGCGATGACGGTGGGGCTGTGCCGGTTGCCCATGTCGTTCTGAATGATGAGCACCGGGCGGACGCCGCCCTGCTCGCTGCCCACCACCGGGCTGAGGTCGGCATAAAAAATATCTCCTCTTCTGACACTGGTATCCACGTTCTCACACTCCGCAGTAAATGGTTCCCTGTTACAGCGCAATCTTATGTAACAGGTTACTCTCATTTTCCCACGGTCTCCGCCGAAATATACCCTCCCGGCGGAAGAACCACTCCAGCCTATGCGACAGCCTTCGACTTTGTACCAGATTGAGGACGGTCATTCCAGACGTAGTTCACTTTAATTACCCATTTCACACAGCGTTCCTGAAACCCCTCCGCCACCGCCTAAAGGCGGCGGCCCTCCTCCCCTTTCAGGGGA
>JAJBVG010000003.1 GCA_020859945.1 Clostridiales bacterium
ATACGGCGGTTCATTCTTTCGCATAGCAATTATAGAGGTTCTTTGACAGACTGAGGGGACGCGCCCGGCGCGTCCCCTTTTTCGCCTGATTATGTGCATTTCTCCCCAAACCAACGGTTGACACCTCTCCCAAAACCCGATATAATAGCTTCAATATGCGACAGGCTGTGACGAAGAACAGTAGGCGTTTTCCAGCGGCAAAGAGAGGGGCCGGACGGTGCGAGGTCCTCCAACGGGACGCCGAACCCACTTCTGAGCCACGCGGCACAGGGGCAGTCCGCCCGGAAGCCGCGTCGGGCGCGCCCGTTACAGCGCAGGGTAAAGAGCTTTATTGGTTTTCCTTTGTATCAGCCCATTTGATGAGCTGTCAGCCAAAAGCCAGGCACTAACAGCTAATAGCTAACGGCTAAGAGCTAAAAAGCCGACAGGCTTTTTACCCGCTAAGGCCCTCACCGCGAGGCGGGGGCAAACGCAAGGTGGTACCGCGGGACATTCGCTCCCGTCCTTCGAGGACGGCAGAGGATGTCCTCTTTTCATTGCCAAACGCCCCATATTTGGGGAATCAGAGGAAAGGATGAACGAGAAATGGCGAAAAACAAGAAACAGGTGAAGGCGATCACCTCCATGAGCGAGGACTTCGCCCAGTGGTATACGGACATCTGCCTGAAGGCGGAGCTGGTGGACTACGCCAGCGTCAAGGGCTTTATGATCCTGCGGCCCTACGGCTACGCCATCTGGGAGAACATGACCAACATCCTGGACGGAAAGTTCAAGGAGACCGGCCACCAGAACGTGGCTATGCCGGTGCTGATCCCCGAAAGCCTGCTGAAAAAAGAGGGCGAGCTGGTGGAGGGCTTCGCGCCGGAGGCCGCCTGGGTCACCATGGGCGGCAGCGACCAGTTGGAGGAGCGGATGGCGATTCGCCCCACCTCTGAGACCATGTTCTGCGACCACTGGGCGCACACCCTTCACTCTTGGCGGGAGCTGCCCATGCTGTACAACCAGTGGTGCAGCGTGGTGCGCTGGGAGAAGAGCACCCGTCCCTTCCTGCGCTCCCGTGAGTTCTGGTGGCAGGAGGGCCACACCATCCACGAGACTGCCGCCGAAGCCGAGGTCGAGACCGAGCAGCAGCTGAACTGCTACGCCGACTTCTGCCGGGACGCCCTGGCTATGCCGGTGCTGAAAGGCCGCAAGACGGACAAGGAGAAGTTCGCCGGGGCCGAGGCCACCTACACCATCGAGGCCATGATGAAGGACGGCAAAGCCCTCCAGTCCGGCACCAGCCACTACTTTGGGGACAAGTTCTCCCGGGCCTATGACGTGACCTTCACCGGGCGGGACAACACCCTGCAATACCCCTACCAGACCTCCTGGGGCGCGTCCACCCGGCTCATCGGCGCGGTTATCATGACCCACGGCGACGACAACGGCCTGGTGCTGCCCCCCGCCATCGCCCCCATCCAGGTGGTGGTCATCCCCGTGGCCCAGCACAAGGAGGGCGTGTTGGACGCCGCCTATGCCCTGGAGCAGCGCATCAAGGCCCTGGGCCTGCGGGTGAAAACCGACGACTCCGACCAGTCCAACGGCTGGAAGTATGCCGAGTACGAGATGAAGGGCGTCCCCCTGCGGGTGGAGATCGGCCCCAAGGATATGGAGAAGAACCAGTGCGTCATCGCCCGGCGGGACACCGGCGAGAAATACTTCGTCCCCCTGGAGCAGCTGGAGGAGAAAGTACAGGCCCTGCTGGTGGAGGTCCACGACAACCTGTACGAGTCCGCCAAACAGCGGCTGGAGGAGAACACCTTTGCTTTCACCAAGGTGGAGGACGTGAAAGCCGCCATGGAGAAGCACACCTGCTTCGCCAAGACCATGTGGTGCGGCGACGAAGCCTGTGAAATCGCCATGAAGGAGCTGGCGGGCGTGTCCAGCCGCTGCATCCCCTTCGAGCAGGAGCATTTGAGCGATGTCTGCCCCGTCTGCGGCAAACCCGCCAAGAAGATGGTGGTCTGGGGCGTAGCGTACTAATTCGCAATTTGCAATGTGCAATTCTGCGCGGGCGGAGACGCTCTGCCCCCTGCACAGCGCACAGCTTCCCCCTGAAAAACCACCGCTAAAGCACAAAAACAAGGCGTCCTGTGGAAAAGTCCTCGGGACGCCTTTGCTGTCAGTTATGACACGATGCCGAGTAGGTTACTGACCCAACAGTCCCAATCCGCAGCCGCAGGACAGGACAAAATGCGTGTTTTGGGGACAAAACGGTCTCATTCCGTGCAAAAAGAAAGATACAAAAACAGTACAGAAAAAGCTTGTCAATTCTCCCACATTCTGTTATACTGAACGTTGGAAAAACAAAATAGTGCGATAGCTGCCGGGTGTTGCCGCGCCCGGCAGCCTATGCAGGTGAACCGACCACCATACATAACGACAAAACCGCATCGCACCTTACTCATTATAGGTGTAATCTGCCCTTTTCGCAAGGGGAGAATTGTGCTTGTATGGGCTGGGTACAGATGGTTGTTGCCCCAAACGCACCTCCTGACCGATGTGTCTGTGCGCCGTGTATGGAAGAAATTCTCTGCCCGGCGCTTTTTGTTTTTTCCGGCGGCAGTCCGGGGCCGCGGCCTCGGCTGCCGTTCGGAGCGTGGAAATCCAACGGGCCAATGGCAAAAAACGCGGCTTTCCCATTCATATCAACCTAAAAACACCCCCATCCTAACCACAGATGGGGGTGTTTTCATATTCAAAACGAAGTTTTAGCGGCGTCAGTCTTTTTCGATGCCCAACAGCGCCTCCGCCTGGGCCACCTGCTCCGCGGTGGGGGTGGGAACACCCTCCAGTGGGTAAGGGATACCCAGGTTGTCCCACTTGAAGGTCCCCAACGTGTGGTAGGGCAAAATTTCCACCCGCTCCACGGTGTTCAGGCTGTCGAGAAAGATTTTGAGCCGGGCCAGCTCCGCCGGGTCGTCGGTCAGGCCGGGCACCAGCACCCGGCGCACCCACATGGGCTTGCCGATGTGGGAGAGATACCGGGCCATGTCCAGAATGTTGCCGTTGTCCCAGCCGGTCAGACGTTTGTGGGCGGCGGGGTCGGTGTGTTTCAGGTCCAGCATGACCAGGTCTGTGACCTCCATCAGTTGTTGGAACCGGCTGAAAAAGGGTCCTTCTCTGGTGAAGGGGTTCCCGGCGGTGTCCAGCACCGTATGGACCCCCTTCTCTTTCGCCAGAGTGAAAAACGCGGTGAGGAAGTCCAGCTGCAACAGCGGCTCTCCGCCGCTGACGGTGACGCCTCCCTGTTTGCCCCAGTAATTCCGGTAGCGCCACACCCGCTGGAACAGCGCCTGTGCCGTCCACTCGGTGCCGCCGCTGATGGCCCAGGTCTCTGGGTTGTGGCAGTATTGGCACCGCATCCGGCAGCCCTGTAAAAAGACCACAAAGCGCACGCCGGGGCCGTCTACCAGGCCGAAGGTTTCTAACGAGTGAACGTGACCGATGATTTGCGGGTCGATTGCCATAAAAAAGGATTCCTCTCGAAAATAGATAGGCGCAGAGGCGCGAAATGCGCCTCTGCGGTGGGGCGTGGGTCGTCTCTGTGGGACAGGCGGAGATTCCCGCCCGTCCGCAGGAGCATTTTTTTACAGCGAACCGTGGCAGGTCCGGGCAATCACGTCCAGCTGCTGCTTCCGGGTCAGGTCGATGAACTTGACGGCGTAGCCGGAGACGCGGATGGTGAAGTTGGCGTACTCCTCCTTCTCCGGGTGCTCCATGGCGTCCAGCAGCTTTTCCTTACCAAAGACGTTGACGTTCAGGTGGTGCGCCCCCTGGTCAAAGTAGCCGTCCAGCACCTGCACCAGGTTGCCGGTGCGCTCCTGGGCGGAGTGGCCCAGCGCGTCGGGGTTGATGGTCTGGGTGTTGGAAATGCCGTCCAGGGACCAGTGATAGGGGATTTTGGCGACGCTGTTCAGGGAGGCCAGCAGGCCGTTCTCCTCCGCGCCGTAGGAGGGCGAAGCGCCGGGGGCAAAGGGGGTGTAGGCGGCGCGTCCGTTGGGCATGGCCCCGGTGGCCTCGCCGTAGACCACGTTGGAGGTGATGGTCAGGATGGAGGTGGTGGGTTCGCTGTCCCGGTAGGTGTGGCGGCGCTTGATCTTCTCCAGGAAGGTTTTCAGCACCCAGATGCCGATTTCATCTGCCCGGTCGTCGTCGTTGCCGTACTTGGGGAAGCTGCCCTCGATTTCAAAATCCTTGGAGATGCCGTCCTCGTCCCGGATGACCTTCACCTTGGCGTACTTAATGGCGCTGAGGGAGTCGATGACGTGGGAGAATCCGGCGATACCCGTGGCGAAGGTGCGGCGCACATCGGTGTCGATGAGGGCCATTTGGCTGGCCTCGTAATAATATTTGTCGTGCATATAGTGGATGAGGTTCAGCACGTTGACGTAGATATCCGCCAACCAGTCCAGCCAGAACTCATACTTTTCGATGACCTCGTCATAGTCCAGGTATTCGCTGGTGATGGGCGCGGTCTTGGGACCCACCTGAATACGATGCTTCTCGTCGAAGCCGCCGTTGATGGCGTAGAGGAGCGTTTTCCCCAGGTTGGCGCGGGCGCCGAAGAACTGAATTTCCTTGCCGGTCTGGGTGGCGGAGACGCAGCAGCAGATGGAGTAGTCGTCGCCCCACACCGGCTTCATCACGTCGTCGTTTTCATACTGGATGGAGCTGGTGTTGACGGAGATCTTAGCGGCGTACTTCTTGAAGTTCTCATTCAGCTGGGAGGAGTACAGCACCGTCAGGTTGGGTTCCGGGGAGGGGCCCATGTTCTCCAGAGTGTGCAGGAAACGGTAGTCGGTCTTGGTGACCATGCTGCGGCCGTCCATGCCGATGCCGCCCACCTCCAGGGTGGCCCAGGTGGGGTCGCCGGAGAAGAGCTGGTTGTAGGAGGGGATGCGGGCGAACTTGACCATGCGGAACTTCATGGTCATATGGTCGATGATCTCCTGGGCTTCGCTCTCGGTGAGCACGCCGTTTTTCAGGTCCCGCTCGAAGTAGATGTCCAGGAAGGTGGAGATGCGGCCCACGCTCATGGCCGCGCCGTTCTGGGTCTTGACGGCGGCCAGGTAGCCGAAGTACAGCCACTGGCAGGCTTCCCTGGCGTTGGCGGCGGGCTGGGAGATGTCGAAGCCGTAGAGCTTGGCCATTTCCTTCATGCCTTTCAGGGCGTTGATTTGCTTCTGAATTTCCTCCCGCAGGCGGATGACCTCGTCATACATGTTGCCGCAGCCGCAGTTCAGCTTGTCCCGCTCTTTCTCTTTGATGAGGTAGTCGATGCCGTAGAGGGCGATGCGGCGGTAGTCGCCCACGATGCGTCCACGGCCATAGGTGTCGGGCAGACCGGTGACTACGTGGGTCTTGCGGGCGGCGCGCATTTCCGGGGTGTAGGCGGAGAAAACCGCGTCGTTGTGGGTGGTCATATACTGGGTGAAGATTTTTTTCAGCTCCGGGTTGACGGTGTAGCCGTAGGTCTCGGCGGCCTGGACCGCCATCTTGATGCCGCCGTAAGGCATGAAGGCCCGTTTCAGGGGCTTGTCGGTCTGGATGCCCACCACCTGCTCCAGGTCCTTCAAGGACTCGTCAATGTAGCCGGGGCCGTAGGCGGTCAGGCTGGAGACCACTTCGGTCTCGCAGTCCAGCACGCCGCCCTTGGCGCGCTCGGCCTTCTGGAGCTTCTGGAGCGCGCCCCAGAGCTTGTCGGTGGCCTCGGTAGGTCCGGCGAGGAACGCCTCGTCGCCGTCGTAGGGGACGTAGTTCTTCTGGATGAAGTCGCGGACGTTGACCTCTTCCTTCCAAATACGGCCTTCAAAGCCTTCCCACTGTTTGAAATCAGTCATTTTTACACTCCTTTTTGATGTTTGGAACGAAATAGGATTAATGTGACAGAAAAGCAGGGTTTCTTGCGTAAGGGTTGCTGTGATTCGTGGTTTGTCGCCCCGTTGTTATGAGAGCGACATTTCCGAAAGTTAAGTTAGCAAAAACTAACTATGGTGGAAACGGATGACCGGTTTTTGAAAAAACAGGGGGATGTGGTGCTTTTCCGCGTACCGGTCAAGTTGAATATAGCATATCCTATTTCGCTTGTCAAGAATTTATCAAAGAGATTTCTTGGAAAATGTTCAAAAAAATCGGAAAATAGGCAAATCTATAGAACAAATAAATTGGTTGAGCCAATTTAAAAGAAAACATCTATGGAATTTTGGAAAAAGCAGGGCGAAAAAGGGCTTGCGCGGCGGCGGCAGGGGTGTTATAGTAGTGCTAGTTCAATCGTGAATGGAGAGAGACAGATGGAAGCAGCCCTACAGAGCCGAAGGTGTGTCAACGGTTTTACCCTCAAGCTCATCGCCCTGATTACCATGACCATCGACCACACCGCCGCCGTGCTGGGCTGCGGCGCACTCTATACGCCTATGCGCATCATCGGGCGCATTGCCTTCCCCATCTACTGCTTTCTGCTGGTGGAGGGCTATTTCCACACCCACAGCGTCAGGAGGTACACCCTCCGGCTGCTGATCGCGGCGGTGGCGTCGGACCTCCCCTTTGACCTGGCCTTCTCCGGCGTTTGGCCCAACCGGTACTACCAAAACGTCATGCTCACCCTTGCCATCGGCCTGGTGGCGGTTTATTTGGTTGACCACAGCCGGGGCTGGGTGCTGGCACTGTGGAACCGGGGGCAAGAGGCCCCGGCGGGGACGCAGGAGGGGGAACGCCCCGCCCTAACTGTGGGGCAGAAGGTACTGGCGGGCGTGCTGATGGTGGTCTTTTCCCTGGCGGGCATCTGGCTGGCGGATTTCTGCTGTACGGATTATTCCGGCGGCGGCGTGCTGCTGATTTTGCTGTTCTACTTTTTCCGCAACAAGCCCGTTGACCTGTGCATCGCCGTGCTGGTGGAGCTGACGGGATACTTTGGCGGCATTGAAATTTGGGGCGTCGTGGCGATGGTTCCCATCTTGCTCTACAACGGCCAGCGGGGTCCGAACCCCGGCGGCAAGTGGGGACAGTGGTTCTTCTACGCCTATTATCCCCTGCATCTGGGGGTTTTAGTACTCGTACACATCGTTTTGTTTGGGAACGGCTGGTATAGGTTGCTGCCCTGAGCGGGTGCGCGGGAATACCCCTGCCGTCAAGCGGCGCTGCTTTTTAAGCTCCGCGTTTTGACTTGCAGCACCTGACTAACAGCTAATAGCTAACAGCTCATCAACGGGGCTGATTCAAAGGGATACCCAATTACAAAAAGGAGGCTCCTATGCTGCTCTTTTCATTCTTTTTCGGCCTGTTGGCCTGGGTCCTTGCCGGGCTGGGTATTGCGGGCAAGCTCCCATCGAAGGGCCTCGCGGCGGGGGCCAGCCTGACCGCCTGCTCTCTGGCGGTGCTGGCCCAGTTCTTCGAGGTCCGGCTGCGGCTGGGGGCAAATGATATCGCGGGTCTGCTGGACACCATCGACGTGACCATCTTTGGCGTAGCGGTGCTGCTGCTGGTGACGATTCTGCTCAACGCCGCCCTCTGCGGCCTCCGGCGGGAGGTGCAGCCATGAAGCGGGCCGTTTCACTGCTGCTGCTCCTTGCTTTGCTGCTGACCGGCTGCGCCGGGGGACAGGCGGATTCTTCCGCGTCTACAGACAACAGCGGAGACAGCTCCGCCCAGCCGGTGGTTTTTGCGGCGGAATCCTCTGCCCAAGAAGCGGAGCCGGAGGAAAAGCCGGACGAAGGCAGCCTCTACCGTCTCGCTGCCGCCGACCCGGATACCCTGTTGAAAATCCTGGTGGTGGGCAACAGCTTTAGCGTGGATTCCTCCGAGTTCCTCTACGAAGTGGCCACAGACGCCGGGTATCAGGTGCTGGTGGGCAACCTGAACCGCAGCAGCACCCCGCTGGCCGACCACTGGGGCTTCGCCAAAAATGATGAGGCGGTGTACACCTACCGGAAAAACGGGGACGGTAGCTGGGAGACCCTGGCGAAGAAGAACGCCACCATGTCCGAAGCGCTGGAGGATGAGGACTGGGACATCATCCTGTTCCAGCAGCAGAGCTATCAAGCGGGGGTGGCCTCCACCTACCGCCACGGGGAGACCAGCTATGTGACGCAGCTGGCGGACTTCGCCCGGGAGCATTGCTCCAACGAGGCGGTCAAAATCGGCTGGCAGATGACCTGGTCCCTGCGGGAGTGTACCGAGCGGTACTACGTGAAGCGGTTCACCGGGGAACTGGACCTGTACGAAAAAATCTGCGCCGCCGTCCAGACCGAGGTAGAGGACATCGACGCGGCAGACTTCATCATTGCCACCGGCACCGCCATCCAGAACGCCCGCAGCAGTTATCTGGGGGACACCCTGGACCGGGACGGCAAGCACCTCTCCTATGACCTGGGCCGTTACCTGGCGGCCATGAGCGTGGCCTCCGCCTGTGGGATGGATTTGTCTGGAGTGGATAAGCTGGATACGTCTGTCTCGTCCAAGTCCCAGACCACCCTCTCCACCCTGCACCTGCCGCTGCTGTGCCAGTGCGTGGCGGATTCCGAGCAGACCCCCTATGCCATCACTCAGCAGAGCGAGACCGCCCCAGCGTTGGAGCAGACCACTTTGACTGTCGCGGCAGCGGAAAACGGCCAGACCCTGACCTGGACGGCGGTGGAGGGAGCCACCGGCTACGAAGTCACCGACGGCAACGATGAAGTGTTGGCAGTCCTGGATGTGGAGACCACCACCTACACGGTTGAAGCGGGGACAGGCCGCACAAAATACCGGGTCGCCGCCCTGGGGGACGACTATCTCGCCAGCGCCTCCAGCCCGTGGGTGAATGGCGAGGGATAAGTCCCCAAAATCGCTAAAACAGGCGGGTTTTTCCGGGAGAAAAATCGGCAAAAATGCGTTTGACAAATTTCCTTCGCCTTGCTACAATAATCATGCAGCGTGTAGTGTTCAACTCGTAAATCCGGTTGTGCGTTACACGCTGTTCTTTTTTGACCTGTGTTTCCCCTTGCGGGGAAATCAGGCGGACAATTTTATACCTGCTTCGCCCGGTTGCTTCGTCCGGGCGGGGTCTCTTTCTGCGTGTTGCGTAAAGCGTAAGTCCGGCTTTGCGTAGGCGCATTTTATTTTTTGAGGAGGAAACCAAAATGGAGCAAAAATCCAACGCCTTTCTGGAAACGGAAAAGGTAGGCACCCTGATTCGGAAATACTCCGTCCCCTGCATTATTTCCCTGCTGGTTGCCGCGCTGTACAACATCGTAGACCAAATTTTCATCGCCAACGCCAGTTACCTTGGCTCCTACGGCAACGCCGCCAACACGGTGGTGTTCCCGCTGACGGTGGTGGCCCTGTCCCTGGCCGTGATGATCGGCGACGGCTGCTGTGCCTTCGTCAGCATCAGCCTGGGTTCCAACAACAAGCAGAACGCCCACAAGAGCATCGGCAACGCCGTGGTGCTGTGCATCCTGGTCAGTATCTTACTGACCGCGGCCTATCTGGTGTTCCAGGAGCCGATTTTGACCCTGTTCGGCGGTCGGGTCAACGACAACACCTTTGCCCTGTCCAAGGAATACTTTTTCTGGATTACCCTGGGCGTGCCGTTCTATATGTTCGGCCAGGCCATGAACCCCATCATCCGGTCCGACGGCAGCCCCACCTTCGCCATGGCCTCCACCCTGGCGGGCGCGGCGTTCAACATCGTTTTTGACCCCATCTGCATCTACGTCCTCAAGTGGGGCATGATGGGCGCGGCGATTGCCACCATCACCGGCCAAATCATCACCGCCATCCTGTCCGTGTGGTATCTGTTCCACATGAAGGCGGTGAAGCTGGAGCGGAGCAGCTTTGGCCTGTTCCCCAGCCTGATGAAGCGCTTCCTCCCCCTGGGCATCACCAGCTTTTTGTCTCAGATCTCGCTGGTGGTCTCCATGGCGGCGGTGCAGAATATGTGTACCAAATACGGCGCGCTGGACCCGGTCTTTGGACAGGAGGAGTACGCTCAGATCCCTCTGGCGGTGCTGGGCATCGTGATGAAGTTCTTCCAGATCGTCATCTCCATCGCCGTGGGCCTCTCCGCCGGGTGCATCCCCGTGGTGGGCTACAACATCGGCGCCGGGCGCAAGGACCGGGCCAAGAGCTTCTTCACCCACCTGCTGGCGCTGGAGGCCATCGTGGGCTTTGTGGCGCTGCTCATCGTGGAGCTGTTCCCCCGGCAGCTCATCGGCATCTTCGGCGCAGCCAACGAGAGCGAGTATTACACCACCTTCGCCATCAAGTGCTTCCGCACCTACTTGTGCATGATGGTGCTGGCTACGGTGAACAAGGGCACCTTTATCTATCTGCAATCCATTGGCAAGGCGCTGGCCTCCACCGTTATCTCCCTTGTGCGTGAAATCGTGTTCGGCGTGGGCTTCGCCCTGCTGCTGCCCATGTTCTTCGGGCTGGACGGCCTGCTGTACTCCTTCCCGGCGGCGGACATTTTGACCTTCCTCATCGCGGCGGTGGTCATTCGGCGCACTTATCGGGAGTTGAGTACCGACTGATTTTCGTGTATAATGAAACTACCGATACACACATCAAATAAAGGAGGCAGAACTATGAACAGAATCATCACCATCAGCCGGGAGTTCGGCAGCGGCGGGCGCACCGTGGGCAAGCTGACCGCCGAAAAGCTGGGCATCCCCTGCTACGACCAGGAGCTGCTGGAGAAAATCGAGGAGAAGTCCGGCTTTAGCAAGGAGTATATCCAGGATCGGGGCGAGTATACCGCCCACGGCAGCTGGTTCATCAACGCCTTTGCCGGGCGGGACACCACCGGCAAGTCCACCCAGGATTACCTGTGGAACCACCAGCGGGACGTAATTTTGGAGCTGGCGGAGGAAGGCCCCTGCGTCATCGTGGGCCGCTGCGCGGATTACATCCTGCGTGGCTCGGCGGACTGCCTGCGGGTGTTTATCCACGCCAGCATGGGCAAGCGGGCCGCGCGCATCGTCCAGGTCTACGGCCAGCGGGAGGAGTCCCCGGAGAAGCGGCTGAAGGACAAGGACCAGCGCCGCCGGGCTTACTACCAGTATTACACCGATACCGAGTGGGGCGTGGCCCGGAACTACCACATCGCCTTGGACAGCGGCGAGCTGGGCATCGAGCGGTGTGTGGAGCTGATTTCCAGCCTGTACTGATTCAATTAGCAATTTGCAATGAGCAATGTGCAATTATGGTTGTCCCTGCGAATCAACTGCTTTTTTAGAGTTAATGGTTCGTGGCTAGAGAGAGTGGTTCTCAGCTGAAAATTCCACTTCTTTGGAATAAAACTGACATCAGATGATAAGCACCATCCCCCCCTTGCCTCCCCTGAAAGGGGAGGAGGGCCGCCGCCTTTAGGCGGTGGCGCAGGGAGGGGCAAAGCCCCGGAAGTGCCGCTTGACGGCGGAGGGGTTTCTGGCACGAGGCGGATTCAAAGGGAAATCAATTTGCCAAACAAACAGATAAAGCAAGGCGTCCCGTGGAGCTTTTCCACAGGACGCCTTTGTTTTGGACAAAACCGCGCCTTTGGGCAGCGGCCTTTGTCACGTTAATTGCACATTGCACATTGCTAATTGCACATTTTACTTACGTTTTCCGTCCGGCGGGTTCCATCCCCCCGGCCAGCCGGGTCAGCTGCACCGTCAGGCAAAACACCTGGGCCAGCAGCAGCAGCCGGGTAAAGAGGGCGCCCTCGTCCGCCAGGGCCACCAGAGACAGCATCACCGCCGTCAGCGACCAGAAGAGGGCGGTTTTGCCCTTGCCAATGCCCAGGGAGAACCCCGCCAGATAGTACCAGGCGGCGACAGAGGCCACCGCCGCCAGCAGCTGCCAGACAAAGACCTGTACCACCGGGTTGTTGGCGTTGTTGTGGTAGATTTGGATCAGCCAGAAGCAGCTGCAAAACCCCGGCGCCATGGCCGCCAGCGGTTCCACAGCGCCCCGCCGGGCCAGGAGGCAGACGGACACCCCGGAGAGAAACAGCGCCGCTCCCAGCAACACCGGCAGCACCACGTTGATGGCCTGAAAAACCGAGCTGGCCGGGTCAGCCTGCCTGGTCCAGAGGACATAAGCGGCTCCGGCGGCCAGATAGAGCGCTCCGCCGGGCAGCAGCTCCGGGCGCGGCCCCGTCCCGAGGGCTCCCGCCCAGTCTCTGGCCGCCGTCCGCCGGGTCTGAGACAGCAGCAGGAAGCACACCGCCCCGCCCACCGCCAGGGCGATGAGCAGACCTGTGGCCGTGCCTGCCACCGGCAGGCCGTTTTCATCGAAGCAGGTGGCCAGCTGCCACCGGCGCAGGGCGCAGCCCGCTCCACCCAGGAGCAGGCCGAGACAGGGATAAAGATAATTTCTCATAGGCGCACCCTCTTGTATTTCTGCAATGATACGGTTGGTTCAGTGGTTACTATGATAATGCCTGCTGGATAAACCGCCGTGCGGTTTATTGGCGCGGCGAAGGCCGCGTAATTTCATAAAACCAGCAGCTGGTTTTATGAAATGCAGTCATTATCACAATGCGTATCTCCGTTGGCACAGCTTGCTGTGTCAACGGAGGGTGCAAGTTTTTTCACTTGTCTGCGAAAAAACTTTGCACTTGAACAAAGCTGACCGGCATGAAAGGTCTTGCCTTTCAATGCGAATGGCTTTGTTCAGTACGCATTATTGTACCGCATTTTCTCGCGATTGTCAGCGGATTGGAGAAAAATTTTTTCAGAGGGGATTTTCCCGCATCGTCCGATTATTGGGACTTTCTCTGAAAAATTCCTCTTGACATTTCTCGAACATCCGTTCATAATTAGAACAGAAGTTCGATGGAGGCCGCCGCAGCGTTTGTCCGGCGGCGCGGACCAAAGGAGGCGTCTGTGATGGAGACCATTTATTTTACCACCCGCCGGTTTGTCAAAACCGAAGGAAACGTCATTGATTTTCAGGATTACAAGCGCAAAATGGAGCGGGGCGACCTGCCCGCCTACGACGCGCCGGAGGACCTGCCTGAACTGAGCCAGGAGCGGCCCCGGCAGGAGCGCCGCACTCCGCTCCAGCGGGCGGGGGACGCGTTGGACCTGGCCGCTTCGCTGGCCCTGACCGTCAGCGCGCTGGCAGCGGTGTTCCTGCTGTTTTAAAAGATGCGCGAAAGCGGGCAAGTTTTTGGAAAAGGGCGGCAGATCGCGCCGAAAAAATAACAAAGCGTCTGAGCGGCGGCTCAGGCGCTTTGGAATAAGACTAACACGCTCGCTTTCTGGCAACGCTACTGCAAAGCCCGGCCAACGGTCAGTCTCACTGTGATTACTTTAACACCAATAAGGCCCCAAATGCAACCCTTTTCCCGAAAAAAATGCGACAAAAATTGAAATTATTCACAGGTCAAATTCTTGTCTTTCGACAAATTTACAATTCCCTGTACGCTCGCAATGTACAACCGTCCGTTTTGGCGGGAAAACCACGTTTGGGAAGATTTTTCGCCTTTTGTCGTAAAATCAGAGAAGCCCTGCCCGTTGTGGTTCACACACTGGGCAGGGCCTGTTTGCGCCGGGACGGTTTACACGTCCCGCTCCACCTGCACGTTGTCGGTGCCGTGCAGCTCAAATTCCGCCATATACTCGTCGATGCGGCGGTTCAGCTCGTCGTAGTTGTTCTCATCGATGGGAGCGTCGTCCATGTCCCGGCGGGCCAGCTCCTCGGCCAGGATGTCGAAGAACACCGAGTCCTCGTAGTCGGCGATGGCCTCGTGGATGCCGCCGTTGACGAACGCCTGGCTGGGAACCACGTGACCGGCCCAGCGCTGGCTCAGGTCGTTCATCCCCATGGAGGGCGCCTTGGAGAAGAGGAGCGACTCCACCTCGTCGTAGTCGGTGAAGCGGTCCGCGCCCCGGGCGGAGTTCAGCACCCAGTTGCCGATATAGGCCATATCCAAAAGACGGCGATACTGTTTGGGGGTCAATTCGATTTGCATAACGATTCCGTCCTTTCAGAGAGATACAGCAAATCCTTACACAGGAAGCGTGTCCGGCAGCAACACGGATGATACTGCCTTTAAGCATATAGTATATGCAAAATCCCGCCTTTGTCAAATGGATTCTTGCGCCAGCGGGGGGACAAAACCAAAGTTGTGAGAAATTTCTCTTGTTTTTACCTCCCGTGTATTATATGATTACAAGAACAGAGGATAAACACAAAATCACACTGAAACCGTGAAAGGAGGCCGCCGTTATGGACAACAGACCCATTGGCGTGTTCGACTCCGGCATGGGCGGGCTGACCACCGTCCGCGCCCTGGCCAAGCAGATGCCGGCGGAGGACATCGTCTATTTTGGCGACACAGGGCGGGTGCCCTATGGAGGCCGCTCCCAGGAGACCATCGTGCGCTATGCCCGGCAGGACGTGGCATTTCTGCGGACCTTTGACTTGAAGGCGGTGGTTATCGCCTGCGGCACCGTCTCCAGCGCGGCGCTGGGAGTGCTCTCCGCCGAGCAGGACATCCCCATCTTTGGCGTGGTGGGGCCTACCGCTCTCCGGGCGGCCCAGGTCACCCGCAACGACAAGATCGGTCTCATCGCCACCGCCGCCACCGTCCGCACCGGGGCCTATGAGCGCATCATGCGCCACGCCAACCCCATGGCGGAGATCACCTCCCTGGCCTGCCCCCTGTTCGTGCCGCTGGTGGAAAACGGGCGCACCCAGCCGGGGGACATCGTCATCGAGACGGTGGTGCGGGAGTACCTGACCCCCCTGAAGGAAAAGGGCATCGACACCCTGGTGCTGGGGTGTACCCACTACCCTCTGCTGAAGGATGTCATCGGCAACTTTATGGGGCCGGAGGTGACGCTGCTGGATTCCGGCGCGGAGGTGGTCCGCCAGGTGGCCGAACGGCTCAGCGCCAGCGGCCAGGAGGCCGACCCACAGCGGGAGGGCCGCTGCCGCTGGTACGTCAGCGACTCCACCGAGGGGTTCCAGAACCTGGCTTCCCTGTTCCTGGGGCGTCCGGTGACGGAGCCGGTGGAGCAAATCAGCATCGAGGACTATTGAGGCCCTTTACCTGCGACCCGCTCTGAACAACCAGCCAACGGAATAGGAGGAAGCAGTATGCTTAACAGAACAGTCGACAAATCCGTGGAACGGGATTTCGGCAAAGGATTTCTCTTTTCCGAAAAGACGCTCAGCGTGACCGAAGAAACGCTGGAAACCTACAAAACTGGCACGCTGCAAAAGCCGTATGCGCAATATCAGACCGGAGAATACAAATACGACAAATGCGATGTGCTGGTGTATACCGGCGGGCAGTATCCAAAGGTGGTGCGTCTCTGCAAGGATATGCCTACCTTCGACTCCGGGGACCGGGAGTACGACTCCTGGCACGACCTGTATCTGGTGCAGGAGCAAAGCGGAACCATCCACGCCGTTTACTGCACGGGCGGGTATCGCATTGCCACGATTCGGGGATATGCCAAGGTGTATCAATACCCCCATGAACTGAAACAATACTTTTAACGGATAAAAACCGGAAAGGGCATCCATCTATGACAGAGAAACAGACAAAAGACGTATTTATCTCCATCCTGGGCCTCCAGGACTACGAGGGCACCGACGGGGACAGCGTGGAGCTGACCACCACCGGCAAGCTGACCCGGACGGCCCAGGGCTACCACCTGAGCTATCAGGAGAGCGCCCTGACCGGTATGGAGGGGACCCAGACCAACATCGAAATTTTCCCCCGCTCGGTGGTGCTGACCCGGACGGGGCAGGTCTGCTCGGAGATGGTCTTTGAGCAGGGCGTGCGGCACCTCTCCCTCTACAACACCCCCTATGGCAGCCTGGAGGTGGGAGTGGCCGCCCGGAAGATCCACTCCACCATCGGCGACCGGGGCGGAGAGCTGGAGGTCAACTACTCCATCGACATCGACCACCGACTGGCCGGGGAGAACTCCTTCTCCCTGAAGGTGCGGGAGGCCAAGGTGACCCAGTGAATCCCCTGCTGGCGAAAGCCATTTCGCAGGCAGACGACCTGACCCGCGCCGCTCTGGGGGGCGACTGTCCGGTAAAGAGCCGCCCATCAAAACGGCGAACTGTGGCTAACGCCGCGCCCCGAGCGCTGGGGCTGGAAGGAGCAGAGCTGGTCGAGCGTATCGACCTGACGAGCAGCTGGTTCCAAAAGGTGGAGGCAGAGGGCGGTTATCTGAACTTTTTCCCCGCTTTGGCGTGGTACAATGCCGCCGTGGAGCAACTGCCCCCGGTGGGGCCGGAGGAGGCTCTGCCGACCATGAATGTGGAGTTTCCAGCCACTCTCCACCCGGCGGACTGGAGATTTTGGCAGGCCCTCCGGGGGACAGACCCTGACCCGGCGCTGATGTCCCGGCAGGACGCCGCCAACCCCGGCTGGCTGGTGCGGTACACCGCCCGGCGGCTGGCCGACCTGGAGCCGCGGGCAAGTGCGGCGCTGGACTGGACGGCGGAGCGACGGCAGCTGCTGTGGACGCTGGTTCAGTTTCCGCAGCAGGGGAACCGGCGGCGCGTGGCGGGGTATCTGCTGGCGCTGGCCGGGGAGATTTGGGACGTCGGCCCACAGGCCCTCCCGCTGGCGCTGAACCGGCACGGTCAGGCGGCGTTGAACGCCGGACTGAGGCGGGTTTTGGCGGAAAATCAGTGCAGGACGCAATAAAATCTTGCCTTTTACAAAAAATTCACTCAAAGTGCGACAAAATCCCTTATACTGAAAGCAATAAGCGGCCTCTTTTGGGCCGCCGCAGAATTTTCCCAGGATACTCCTGAGCAAGAGGAGAGCGAGGTTATACCTATGGCACTGAAAGTTTTGATCGTAGAGGACGACAGCAATATCGCCCAGCTGCTCCAGCTGTATCTGGAGAAGGAGGGCTTTGAGACTCAGGTGGCGGAGGACGGCAGCAAGGGCCTGAACCTGTTCCACGAGGGCAGCCCCGACCTGGTGCTGCTGGACATCATGCTGCCCGGCATGGACGGGTGGACCGTCTGCAAAAAGATCCGGGAGACCTCCAAGGTCCCCATCATCATGATGACCGCCAAGGGGGAGACCATGGACAAGGTCAACGGCCTGGAGATGGGCGCGGACGACTACATCGTCAAGCCCTTCGAGATAAAAGAGGTGCTGGCCCGCATCCACGCGGTGCTGCGCCGCTACGGGTCCAAGGAGACCGCCGAAAAGAAGCTGACCTTTGACAAGCTGGTCATCAACATGGACTCCTACGAACTGCTGGTGGACGGCAAGCGGGTGGACACGCCCCCCAAGGAGATGGAGTTGCTGTTCCACCTGGCGTCCTCCCCCAACCGGGTGTTCACCCGGAACCAACTGCTGGACGAGGTGTGGGGCTTTGACTACTTTGGCGACAGCCGCACCGTGGACGTCCACATCAAACGCCTGCGGGAGAAGCTGGAGGGCGTCTCCCCCAAGTGGGGTCTGAAAACCGTCTGGGGCGTGGGCTATAAGTTCGAGCTGGAGACCTGACCGGAGGCGAGCCATGAATAAGCGGATCGGTTCCATTTATCAACAGCATTTCCTGCTGACGGCGGGGGTGATCCTGCTGGCCTTCGCCATGCTGGGGGTTTCCTTTATGGTGCTGACCTATCGCTACGCCATCGGGGAGAAAAAGGACTCCATGAACAACAGCGCCACTTACATCACCAACATCGTGGGTATCTTCCTGGAGGACGGCAGAGACCTGGGGGACAGGCAGCTGGCGGAAAACCTGGTCTATGTGACCTCGGTGCCCGATGTGGACGTGCTGATCTGCCAGACCAGCGGCGCTGTCATCTACAGCTACGACGGCGACCAGAGCGGCGATGAGCTGAAAAGCGACACCGTCAGCCAGAGCATCCTGGAGGAGACTCTGGGGGGCGACAACGGATACCAGGGCATGAGCGACCTGGGAGTGTATGACTCCTCCAAATTCGTCGTGGGCGCGCCGGTGGTGGTCTTGGACCAGCTGGCGGGGTTTGTGTTCGTCACCGCCAGCACGGAAAACCTGACCTCTTTGTGGCGGACCTTCGGTATCCTGTTCCTCGTCACGGCGGTGGTGGTGTTGCTGCTGGCGTTCCTCTCCAGCTTTTTCACCACCCGGCGGCAGTCCCGTCCCTTGCAGGAGATGACCGACGTGGTCAACCGCTTCGGCATGGGAGAGTATGACCTGCGGGTGAAGGATTACCACCGGAGAGACGAGGTCGGCCAGTTGGCAACGGCATTCAACACCATGGCAGACTCCATCGCCAGTGCCGAGGCGAGGCGGCAGGAATTCGTGGCCAACATCTCCCACGAGCTGAAAACCCCCATGACCACCATCGCGGGGTTCAGCGACGGTATTCTGGACGGCACCATTCCGCCGGAGAAGCAGCGGGAGTGCCTCCAGGTCATCTCGGACGAGACCCGGCGGTTGAGCCGCCTGGTGCGGCGGATGCTGGACATGAGCCAGCTCTCCGCGAAAGAGCAGGGGGACATCTGCCAGTCCCAGTTCAACGGGGTGGAGACCTTCGCCCAGGTGCTCATCAGCCTGGAGCGGAAGATCACCAGCCGGGGACTGGACGTGGACGTGAATTTCCCGGACCAGGACGTGATGGTGTGGGGCGACCCGGACTCCATTACCCAGGTGTGCTACAACCTGATGGACAACGCCATCAAGTTTGCTACTCCCGGCACCGCCATCGGCGTGTCCATCGTCCCCAAGGGGAACAAGGCGTGGTTCTCGGTGCGCAACACCGGCGAGACCATCCCGCCGGAGGAGCTGGGCATGATTTTTGACCGGTTCCACAAGAGCGACCGCTCCCGCAGCCTGGACAAGGAGGGCGTGGGCCTGGGCCTCTATATCGTCAAGACGATTTTGAACAACCACAAGGAGACCATCACCGTCACCAGCGAGAACGGGGTCACGGAGTTCAAATTCAGCCTGACCCTGGCGGAATGAGGTGTTGCGAATGAGACCCTGTGTGTTGTTCTTCGGCGCAAAGGCGCTGGAAGGCCCCATGGTGCAAAACGCTCTGTCTCCGCTGGGGCTGGAGGTGCGCGTGCCGGAGCGGGCCAGGTACAGCCAGCCCATCGGCCTGCTGGCCGGAGACGGGCCGCTGTCGCCGGTGAAACAGGGCGGCGCGCAGACCTTGGCCGCGCCGGTGCTGGTGTTCTGCGGCGTGCCGGAGGAGACAGTAGACCGGGCGCTGGACGCCCTCCGGGGTGCGGGACTGTGTACCGGCGCGCTGAAAGCCGTCCTGACCCCCGCCAACCAGTATTGGAACGCGCCCATGCTGGCCCGGGAACTGGTGAAGGAACACCGGAAGTTTGAACAGCGGGCAAAAAAGCGGTGAGACTGCGGTTTTCTGCCCAAATAAAAGCATATTTGCCCGAAAGCGGCTCTCTCCAAAGGGAGGGAGCCGTTTTTTATGGTAGGATCGTCCTGCGGGGAAACCCCTTCGTCGCGGCTGACGCGGTGGCGGAGGGGTTTTCGACACGTGGCTGCCACAAAGAGTCAGAGCCAACCAAAAGAATTTTTATTTTACCCTATTTACCTATTGACTTTATAGGGTTATTGTGCTATGATACCCTCATCCGGTTTCCAGAGGGCCGGCACTTCACGGAAAGAATGTGTTACAATGAAGCGTTTTTCCTTTTCCCGATGTCGGGCGCGCTGAACAAACCCCGAACGGAAGAATGTTGAATAATAATCGCAAAATCGTGTTTTACCGCTGAAAGGAGCGTTTCTTATGGCAATTTATCACTCTGTCATTGATTTGGTGGGCAACACCCCTCTGCTGGAGCTGACCAACTACGAGGCCAAAAACAATCTCCAAGCCACTCTGCTGGCCAAGCTGGAGTATTTCAACCCCGCCGGGTCCGTCAAGGACCGCATTGCCAAGGCCATGATCGAGGACGCGGAGGCCAAGGGCCTGCTGACCCCCGACTCCGTCATCATCGAACCCACTTCTGGCAACACCGGCATTGGCCTGGCCGCCGTCGCCACCGCCAAGGGCTACCGCATCATCATCGTCATGCCGGAGACCATGAGCATCGAGCGGCGGAACCTAATGAAAGCCTACGGCGCGGAGCTGGTGCTGACCGAGGGGGCCAAGGGCATGAAGGGGGCCATCGCCAAGGCCGATGAGCTGGCGCAGGAAATTCCCAACGCCTTCATCCCCGGCCAGTTCGTCAACCCAGCCAACCCCGCCGCTCACAAAGCCACCACCGGCCCGGAGATTTGGGCCGACACTGAGGGCAAGGTGGACATCTTTGTGGCAGGCGTGGGCACCGGCGGCACCATCACCGGCGTGGGTTCCTACCTGAAAGAGCAGAACCCCAACGTGAAAATCGTCGCCGTGGAGCCGCTTAGTTCCCCCGTCCTGTCCCAGGGCAAGGGCGGCAGCCACAAGATCCAAGGCATCGGCGCGGGCTTCGTCCCCGACACGCTGGATACCTCCATCTACGACGAGATTATCCCCGTCTCCAACGAGGACGCTTTCCACACCGGAAACGCCGTGGCAAAGACCGAGGGCGTGCTTGTGGGCATCTCCTCCGGCGCGGCGGTGTGGGCTGCCACCCAGCTGGCCCAGCGCCCGGAGAACAAGGGTAAGGTCATCGTGGTGTTGCTGCCCGACACCGGCGACCGCTATCTCTCTACCCCCCTGTTCCAGGACGAATAAAGGAGTTTCCCATGACTGTTTCCTTCCCCCGGCTGCTGCGGCACAACTTCCGCTTTGGGCGAATGTGTACTGGATGAACTTTGAGGCAACACCAACAATTTCATCTTAATTCAGAAAGAGGTACACATCATGGCAAAAATTACTGATACTTCCAAATGGGCATTCGAGACCAAGCAGCTCCACATCGGCCAGGAGGACTACGACCACACCTCCGATGCCCGGGCCGTCCCCATCTACCAGACCACTTCCTATGTCTTTCGGGACTGCGACCACGCCGCCGCCCGCTTCGGCCTGGCCGATTCCGGCAACATCTATGGCCGCCTGACCAACTCCACCCAGGGGGTGTTTGAGGACCGCATCGCCGCTCTGGAGGGCGGTGTGGCGGGTCTGGCTGTGGCCACCGGCGCCGCCGCCATCACCTACAGCATTCAGGCGCTGGCCAAAGAGGGCGAGCACATCGTTGCCCAAAAGACCATCTACGGCGGCAGCTACAACCTGCTGGAGCACACCTTGCCCCTGTACGGCATTTCCACCACCTTTGTGGACGCCCACAATCTGACCGAGCTGGAAAACGCCATTCAGCCCAACACCAAGGCGGTCTACATCGAGACCCTGGGCAATCCCAACTCTGACATCCCGGACATCGACGCCATCGCGGACATCGCCCACAAGCACGGCCTGCCTTTGGTCATCGACAACACCTTCGGCACCCCCTACCTCATCCGTCCCATCGAGCACGGCGCGGACATCGTGGTCCACTCTGCCACCAAGTTCATCGGCGGCCACGGTACCACCCTGGGCGGCGTCATCGTGGACGGCGGCACCTTCGATTGGGCTGCCAGCGGGCGCTATCCCTGGATCTCCGAACCCAACCCCAGTTACCACGGGGTCAAATTCACCGAGGCCGCAGGCCCGGCCGCTTTCGCCACCTATATTCGGGCCATTCTCCTGCGGGACACCGGCTCCACCATCTCCCCCTTTGCCGCGTTCCTGCTGCTCCAGGGTACCGAGACCCTGTCCCTGCGGCTGGAGCGCCACGCGGAGAACACCAAGAAGGTGGTGGAGTACCTGGTCAACCATCCCAAGGTGGAGCACGTCAATCACCCTTCTCTGCCTGACCACCCCGACTACGCCCTGTATGAGAAATACTTCCCTAACGGCGGCGCGTCCATCTTCACCTTTGAAATCAAGGGCGGCCAGAAAGAGGCGTTTGAATTCATTGACCGGCTCCAAATCTTCTCCCTGCTGGCAAACGTGGCCGACGTGAAGAGCTTGGTCATCCACCCGGCCACCACCACCCACTCCCAGCTCAGCCCGGAGGAGCTGCTGGACCAGGGCATCAAGCCCAACACCATCCGCCTCTCCATTGGCACCGAGAACATCAATGACATCATTGCCGATTTGGACCAGGCATTTGGTGACTGACCGGCCATACGGCGCAGGAAAAGAACATAAGAGTACAAAAACGCTCGAATCCAACTTTTCAGTCTGGATTCGAGCGTTTACTTGTGATAAAAGCCAATCAGTTCTTCAAACTGTTCAGCGGCGCGGGAATACGTCCCCCACGGGCGATGAAATCCGCCGAACTCTCCTTGTGGACGGGCATCACCGGGGCGGTCCCCAGTAGGCCGCCCATTTCCACGGTGTCGCCTACGCCCTTGCCGGGGGCGGGGATGACCCGGACGGCGGTGGTCTTGTTGTTGATCATGCCAATGGCGGCCTCGTCCGCGATGATGGCGGCGATGGTCTCCGCAGGAGTGTCGCCGGGAATGGCAATCATGTCCAGTCCCACGGAACAGACGCAGGTCATGGCCTCCAGCTTGTCAATGCCCAGCGCGCCGGAGCGGGCGGCGGCGATCATTCCCTCGTCCTCAGAGACGGGGATAAACGCGCCGGAGAGCCCCCCTACGCTGCTGGACGCCATCACGCCGCCCTTTTTCACCGCGTCGTTCAGCAGAGCCAGGGCCGCGGTGGTGCCGTGGGTGCCGCAGGTCTCCAGACCCATCTCCTCCAGGATGCGGGCCACAGAATCCCCTACCGCCGGGGTGGGTGCCAGGGACAGGTCTACGATACCAAAGGGTACGTCCAGCCGCTGGCTGGCTTCGCGGGCCACCAGCTGGCCCATACGGGTGACCCGGAAAGCGGTCTTTTTCACCGTCTCCGCCACTTCGTCGAAGGGCTGGCCCTTGACGGACTGGAGGGCGTGATACACCACGCCGGGGCCGGAGACCCCCACGTTGATGATGCTCTCCGCCTCGCCTACGCCGTGGAAGGCGCCCGCCATGAAGGGGTTGTCCTCCACGGCGTTGCAGAACACCACCAGCTTGGCGCAGCCGAAGCCGTCCCGGTCAGCGGTGCGCAGGGCGGTCTTTTTCACCGTCTCGCCCATCAGCCGCACCGCGTCCATGTTGATGCCCGCTCTTGTAGACCCCACGTTGACGGAGGAGCAGACGAAGTCGGTCTCCGCCAGGGCCTCCGGGATGGAGGCGATGAGCTTGCGGTCCGCGGCGGTCATGCCCTTCTGCACCAGAGCGGAGTAACCGCCAATGAAGTTGACGCCGCAGGTCTTGGCGGCCCGGTCCAGGGCCTTAGCGAAGGGGACGTAGTCGCTGGTCTCGCTGGCGGCGGCCACCAGCGCCATGGGGGTGACGGAAATGCGCTTGTTGACGATGGGGATGCCGAATTCCCGCTCGATTTGCTCACCGGTTTTCACCAGATTCTCCGCCGTGCGGCAGATTTTGTCGTAAATTTTCCGACAGGCGGCCTCCGGGTCGGGGTCGCAGCAGCTGAGCAGCGAGATGCCCATGGTGATGGTGCGGATGTCCAGGTGCTGCTGGTCGATCATGTCGATGGTTTCTAAAATTTCGTTTCTGCTGAGCATCTGTCCACCCCCGTCAGATGCGGTGCATGGCGTTGAAGATGTCCTCCCGCTGGGCGCGGATGGTCAGATTCAGGCTCTTGCCCTCCTCCTCCAGCAGCTTCACCAGCTCAGCGAAGGGCAGCTCCGCGTCGGTGACATCCACCATCATGATCATGGTGAAGTATTCCTGCATGACGGTCTGGCTGATGTCCAGCACGTTGACCCTCTGCTGGGACAGCAGGGCGCACACGTCGGCGATGATGCCCACCCGGTCCTTGCCGATGACGGTAACGATTGCGTGCATAAAGCGCTCTCCTTTTCTCTGTCGTGCCGGTGGTTCCGGTTTAGGCTTCTTCCGCGTCCCCCTGGACCTCTTTCACGGTCAGGAACGGCGCGACGTTCTTTTGGAACAGCACACCCTCCTCGTCGTCGTGGACGCGGACGGTGACGGGCCGGTTCAGGTCGATGGAGAAGAGGGCCATAATGCTCTTGCCGTCCACCACGTAGCGGCCGGAGAGTACGTCGATGTCGCAGCGCAGCACCGTGGTAACGTCCACGAACTTTTTCACGCTGTCGATGGAATTTAAAGTGACCTGATAGAATTTCATAATGCAGACCTCCAGTGCAAGCGGTCCTTTTCCAACGGATATCCGGGGAAAAAGACTGTACAAGATGTGAGAAATCCGGTATAATACCCCTGTACTGTTGCGTACAGGCAGCCGGGCGGCCCAAGAGCAGGGTTCGCCTTGTTGTCATTATAGCGTACCTGCCCGCCAAAAACAAGCTGTAGAAAGCCGGTTCTCTTTATGCGTTTTGCCATCTATACCCTCGGCTGCAAGGTCAACCAATACGAAACCCAGGCCATGGAGACCCTGCTCACCGGGCGGGGCCACACGCTGGTCCCCTTCGACGGGGAGGCCGACGTGTACCTCGTCAACACCTGCTCCGTCACCGCTGTCAGCGACAAAAAGTGCCGCAACATCATCCGCCGCGCCCGCCGGGACCACCCTCTGGCGGTGGTGGGGGTCTGCGGCTGCTACGCCCAGGCCAGCCCACAGGAGGTGCAGGCTCTGGGGGTGGACGTCATCTCCGGCACCGGGCGGCGGACAGACTTTCTGGATCAGGTGGAGAATTGCGCCCTGACGAGGGAACCCTCCCTCTCGGTGGACGACGCCCTGCGCCGGAAGGAACCCTTCGAGACGCTGCCCGCCGGGGGCTTGCCGGGGCGCACCCGGGCCATGCTCAAGGTGGAGGACGGCTGCGCCAACTTCTGCACTTACTGCATCATCCCTTACACCCGCGGGCCGGTGCGGTCCGTCTCCCTCCAGGGGGCGGCGGAGCAGGCCAGAGGGCTGGCCCAGGCGGGGTATCAGGAGCTGGTGCTCACCGGCATTGAAATTTCCAGCTGGGGCAGGGACCTGAAAACCGGCCAGACCCTCATCGATCTGGTGGAGGCGGTCTGTGCCGCCGCCCCCGGCTTGCGGGTGCGGCTGGGCAGTCTGGAGCCGAGGACGGTGACGGAGGACTTCTGCCGTCGGGCTGCGGCGCTGCCCAACCTGTGTCCCCACTTCCACCTGTCCCTCCAGTCGGGCTGCGACGAGACGCTGGCGCGGATGCACCGGCGATACGACACCGCCCGGTTCCTGGAGTCCTGCCGCCTGCTGCGGCAATATTTTGACCGCCCCGCTATCACCACCGATTTAATTTGCGGCTTTCCCGGCGAGACGGAGGAGGAATTTGCCCGGACGTTGGCCTTCTTGCAGGAGGCCCAGTTCTCCGCCATGCACATCTTCCCCTACTCCCGGCGGCCCGGCACCGTGGCGGACAAGCTGCCCGGTCAGCTGTCCAATGCCGCGAAAGAGGCCCGCTGCCACCGGGCCGCAGACGTGGCGGCGGAGATGGAGCGGGCCTATCTGTCCCTCTGGGTGGGCGAGACGCTGGAAGTCCTCTTTGAGGAGACGGCGGAGGGCCTGTGGCGGGGTCACGCTCCCAACTATGTGGAGGTCTACGCGCCGGGAGAGAATTTGCACAACGTCCTGCGGACAGTGCGCGTCACCAGCGTTCGGGGCAGCGCCCTGGAGGGAGTGATTTTATGACTACCGAATCGACCGGCCGTCCCCGCTACGCCCTGCTGGACACCCTGCGGGGCTTCGCCTTGGTGAACATGATCGCTTACCACGGCCTCTGGGATTTGATTTACCTGGCGGGGTTCACCCCCGGCTGGTACAACGAAGGCGGGGCCTTCTACTGGCAGCAGGGCATTTGCTGGACCTTTATCCTGCTCTCCGGCTTCTGCTGGAGCATGAGCCGACACCCGGTCTGCCACGGCGTCGTGGTGTTCGCCTGCGGCCTGTTGGTGACGGCGGTGACGGCGCTGGTGGAACCCACCGCCCTGATTTGGTGGGGGGTGCTTTCCCTGCTGGGTGCGGCGGGGCTGCTGCTGACGGCGCTGGAGCCGCTGCTGCGGAAGCTCCACCCGGCGGCGGGGCTGGTGCTCAGCGCCCTGCTCTTCGCCCTGACCCGCAGCATTGCCAGCGGAACGGTGGGCCTCCCCGGACTGGGAACGCTGGCGCTGCCTCGCGTCCTCTACCGAAACCTGGCTACCGCCTTCTTCGGGTTTCCCCCGGCGGGGTTCTATTCCGCCGACTACTTCCCCCTGCTGCCCTGGTTTTTCCTGTTCTGCGTGGGGTATTTCGCCCATCGGCTGTGGTGGGACCGCTGGAAGGAGCTGCCCCTGCTGCGCCGGGGCGTGCCCGGCCTGAGCTGGCTGGGGCGGCACTCGCTGGTGGTCTATCTGCTGCACCAGCCGGTGCTGTACGGGCTGTTGGAGCTTTATTGGATGTTGACGTGAGCCGTCATTCCTCGGCGGTCACTTCACCGCCCCGGTTCTTCCGGGACTTCCCCAGGTTGATAGCGCCCAGGCACAGGTTCATGCTGCCGATGCACAGCCACTGTGCGCCCAGGGACTTTTTGCCGTCCAGCAGCCAGGAGATGGCCGCCAGGATGTCCGCCACGCCGGTGACGAACCAGGCGAGGGCCAGGAATTTGTTTGTGTTCATTGTGATACCTCCGTTTTTGGGTTTGTGGTGTTCCCTTTGAAGCGGTCCCCCAAATTTAGCTCGGAGTGTTACGACACACCTGTAGGGGCGGCCCGCGGCCGCCCGGAAAGCCGCACATTTCCCTGCGGGCGGCCGAGGGCCGCCCCTACACATACGGCAGCAAAAAGCGGAACCGAAAAAAGGAATAAACAAATTTACTTTGATGGATAGAGCGGTCTTTGCCGCTCTATTTTTACACTTTGGGCAGCTTTTTCCAGAGCCAACGCTCTGCCGCCACGCACGCCGCCCCGTAGGACAACCAGCACAGCGCATAGGTGATGTAGGAGTTCCCCAGCTCTGGGATGGGCGACAGCCTCCACCAGAATCCGCCGAAGGTGCCGTCCAGCGCGTTGAACACGCAGGAGATGGGCATCAGCGCCAGCATCCACACGTTGACCAGCCAGAACCATCTGCTGGCGGTTTGGGCGTTCTCCCCCAGGAGCTGGCCCACGGCGAACACCGCGCAGCCCGCCGCCATGAGGACGAATCCCACCACTACGGATAATTGCGTGTACCAAATCACCCAAATGCCAATGGCTGTCACCAGCCCGATGAAGTTCAGGGCGGTGCCAATTACGGTGAAAATGCGGGCGTCCGGTTTTCCCTTCGCGGGCTGCTCCGGCAGCGGCTCAATGCCTTTGAGCAGATAATCCGTAGTCACGCCGAAGTAGTCGCTGAGCAGGATGATTTTGTTCAGGTCGGGAACGCTCTGCTCGCTCTCCCACTTGCTGACCGCCTGGCGGGAAACGCCCACCCGGTCCGCCAGCTCCTCCTGGGAGATTCCCTTTGCCTTTCTCAACTGCTGGATTCTGTCTGCAATGTTCATGTCGAAATGCCTCCTTGTTTTGGTGGCTCCATTGTACGAAAAACAGCGGTTGCGGCGCAACCATTCCGGCCTTGCAGTTTGTCAACCGGCGGTTGCATGGGGGATTTGGGGCGGTTTTTCTGTCGTTCGGTTGTAAAATGGGGCTGCGCCCAACGGCACAGCCCCGAAGGTTGTTTATGCGGTTATCAGCCGAACACAGCCAGCAGGAAGCCAGCGGCCACGGCGGAACCGATGACGCCGGACACGTTGGGGCCCATGGCGTGCATCAGCAGGAAGTTGGAGGGGTTGTCCTTCTGGCCCTGGACCTGAGCAACACGGGCCGCCATCGGCACAGCGGACACGCCGGCGGAGCCGATGATGGGGTTGATCTTGCCATGGGTCAGGGTGCACATAATCTGACCCACCAGCAGGCCGCCGCAGGTGGCGAAGCAGAAGGCCAGCAGGCCCAGCACGATGATCAGCAGAGTTCTGACGGACAGGAACTGCTCGGCGGTGGCGGTGGCGCCAACGGAGATGCCCAGGAAGATGGTGATGATGTTCATCAAGGCGTTCTGGACGGTGTCAGACAGACGGTCGCACACGCCGCAGTTGGCCCACAGGTTGCCCAGCATCAGGCAGCCCAGCAGCGCAGCCACGGAGGGCAGGATCAGGCAGCAGACGATGGTGACCATGATGGGGAACACGATCTTCTCGGTCTGGGACACGGGGCGCAGCTGCTCCATCTTGATGGAGCGGCGCTCCTTGGATACCAGCAGTTTCATAAAGGGCGGCTGAATCAGAGGAATCAGCGCCATGTAGGAGTAAGCGGCCACGGCGATGGGGCCAAGCAGGTCGGGGGCCAGCTGGCTGGTCAGCCAGATAGCGGTAGGACCGTCGGCGCCGCCGATGATGCCGATGGAAGCGGCCTCAGGGCCGGAGAAGCCCAGAGCGATGGCCATCAGCAGGGCGGCGTACACGCCGAACTGGGCGGCAGCGCCCAGAATCATGCTCTTGGGATTGGCCATCATGGGGCCGAAGTCGGTCATAGCGCCCACGCCCATGAAGATGATGGAGGGGTAAAGCCCCAGCTTGACGCCCAGATAGAGGATGTCCAGGAACCCGCCCTCGTGGAGGACGGCTCCAAAGTCGATGTTGGCGCCTGCGCCTGCATACCACAGCTCCGCGTGGTAGATGCCGGAACCGGGCAGGTTGGTCAGCAGCATACCGAAGGCAATGCCCACCAACAACAGCGGCTCATACTTTTTGGCAATGCCCATGTACAGGAGCAGACAGGCAATGCAAATCATGATGATGGTCTTCAGCGCAGCGACAGGACCATCGGCAAACATATTGACAAAGCCGGTTTGGGCCGCCAAGTTGGTAAAAATTCTACCGATAAATTCCATGTTGGTTCCTCCTTAGGACAGGATCACCAGAGGATCACCAGTCTTGACAGCAGTACCCTGACCGGCAACGACCTGCGCGACGGTGCCGTCCCGGGGAGCGAGAACTTCGTTTTCCATCTTCATGGCCTCGATGATGGCCACGATGTCGCCGCTCTTGATGGTCTGGCCGGCGCTGACCTTCATGGAGACAACGGTGCCGGGCAGCGGAGCGGTGACAGGCTCACCGGCAGCGGTGGGCGCGGCGGCGGCAGGAGCGGGTGCGGCGGCGGGAGCAGCGGCGGGTGCGGCAGCAGGGGCAGCGGGCGCGGCGGCGGCGGGAGCCAGAGCGTCGTACTCGTCGGCCAGGATCGCCTGACCCTTTTCGACAATGACCTCATAGGTCTTGTCGTTCAGTGTGATTTTATATTTCATCTCACTTTACCTCCTTGATGGAAATAAATCTCAGCTCATTCAGCGGGGTTTTCAGCTCGTCGGCGACGATGGCCATAATCATGGCGGCGGTGCGGTCGGGCACGTCATGCAGCATGACGCCGCCGCAGGACCCCTTGGCCAGAGGCGCGGGGGTGGCGGCAGGAGCGGGAGCATCGGGAACGGAGTTGGGAGCGGCGTTTGCCTTTCCGCGGTTCTCGATGCTGGCGATGACCTTGCTCTCGATGATAATGATCGCCATCAGCAGCACCAGCACGCCGAACACGACGGCCATGCCCAGTACAGTGACGCCCAGGCCTTCAACAATCGTAATTTCTTCCATAGAATATACCTCCTGCGCTTATTCCTCGTCGAGGGTTTCCATGGTGTACTTGCAGGTGCGCTCTTCCTTCTCCTTGCGGGCCTCGAAGTAGTCCTTGGCCTGCTTGGGGAAGCAGATGTAGCTCATGATGTCCTCTTCGCTGCGGGCCAGGTCGCCCAGATCCTTCTTGGCCTGCTCGAAGTCCTCGCCGGTGCGCTTGGAGTCCTCGATGCGGCAGTCGATGGGCTTGCCGCCCTCGCCCAGGATCTTCTTCTCCAGGTCGGGGTTCACGGGAGCGGGCGCGATGCCGTACTCACCCTTAAAGTAGTTCTTGACCTCGTTGGAGATGTTCTTGTAGCGCTCGCCCACCAGCACGTTGGTGACGGCCTGGTTGCCCACCATCTGGGACAGGGGAGTGACCAGAGGAGGATAGCCCATGTCGGCCCGGACAGTGGGGATCTCGGCCAGAGCCTCGTCGAACTTGTCCATAGCGTCCATGTCGGTCAGGTTGGCGATCATGTTGGACAGCATACCGCCGGGGACCTTGTAGACCAGAGCCTGGGAATCGGTAGCCATGCTCTTGGGGTTCAGCAGACCGTTGTCGATGTACTTCTGCTTGACGGGCTTGAAGAAGTCGTTGACCTCGTTGATGGCCTTCTCGTTCAGGCCGGTCTCGATGCCGTACTGAGACAGGGCATAGAACATGGTCTCGGTGGCGGGCTGAGAGGTGCCGTTGGAGAAGCAGGAGGTGGCGGTGTCGATGACGTCGATACCGGACTCGATGGCCTTGGTGACAGTCTGGTAAGCCATGCCGGTGGTGCAGTGGGTGTGGAGGATCAGGGGCATGTCGCCCACGGCGTCCTTGATGCCCTTGATGAGGTGCTCAGCCTCATAGGGGCTCATGGTGCCGGCCATATCCTTCAGGCAGATGGTGTCGAAGCCCATCTTCTGCAGCTCCTTGCACATCTCCACGTACTTATCCACCGTGTGGACGGGGGACTGGGTGTAGGAGATACAGCCGGAGGCCACGGTGTTGGCGGTGGCGTACTTCTTGGTGGCGTCCAGGGCGGTGCCCAGGTTGCGGAAGTCGTTCAGCGCGTCGAAGATACGCAGGATGTCGATGCCGTTCTTGATGGACAGCTCGACGAACTTCTCCACCACGTCGTCGTGGTAATGTTTGTAGCCCAGCAGGTTCTGGCCCCGCAGCAGCATTTGCAGCTTGGTGTTGGGCATATTCTTGCGGATGCCCCGCAGACGCTCCCAGGGATCTTCGTCCAGATAACGCAGGCAGGAGTCGAACGTGGCGCCGCCCCAGCACTCCACTGAATAATAGCCGGCCTTGTCCATTGTGGAGAGGATCGGCTCGTAATCAGAATAAGGAAGGCGGGTAGCCATCAGGGACTGGTTTGCATCACGCAATACGGTTTCAGTGAATTGAACTCGCATAACGTTACACCTCCATTTTTTCTTTTCGCGGTTGCTTTTTTGTGGTTGTCCTTTCATCGGCAACATCTGTCGTCACAGAGAAGCACTGGCAGAAAGAACAAACGCTAACTTTGTTCCAAGTGTAATTATAACAAAAACACGGAGAAAGTAAAGAGGAAAAGTAAAAAAACAACCATTTTAAAAGACTTATGAAAAATATCTTATCTTCCGCCCCCTGTCCGTCCGGGAACTGCCGCCCGGCGGCGGCGCGCTGGGAAAAATTCCTCTGTCTCCGGCCCTCCGCACCCCGGAACAGTCGGATTTGCGAATTTCCTGAAATAATGCTTGACTTTTCTCCGCCGGGTCAGTATAATATCATACGTTGGGAATGTGCCAACGACAACTTGGACGATTAGCTCAGCTGGCTAGAGCATTCGCTTGACGTGCGAAGGGTCAGGAGTTCAAATCTCTTATCGTCCACCATAGTTCCCCTGGGAAGGCGGCCGTGCCACCCGGACGATTAGCTCAGCTGGCTAGAGCATTCGCTTGACGTGCGAAGGGTCAGGAGTTCAAATCTCTTATCGTCCACCATTTGGTCCCCCTCCCAGGGGATTTTTTGTTTGCGTAACAACAGGACACAACGATTTTTCCAGATTTTGAGTTGTTAAAATCCACAAAAAACCGGCGAAAATCGTTCATTTTTTAAGCTCCGATGACCGTTCACGCAGAATTTTGACCGTTCACGCAAAACCTATTGAAAAAAATGAGGTAAAATGATAAAGTATAAGAGCGCATAGGTGATTCACAGCGTTAGTGGGCTGCGCCACAGCAGCGGCATGAAATAACACATTTACCTGAAAAGGAGAGGAACAGCAATGAAGAAAACATTTGTAGAACCGAAAATCGAACTTGTTCAGTTTACATCGGATGATGTCATGTGTGATGAGAGCAGCAGTATCATCGTGTTCAGCGGAAGGGACACCACTGTCTCGGATAAGTAACGATTTTGCGAAACAAAGGGGACCGGCCTGCTGGCCGGTCCCTTTTTCGTTTTCTGTTTGTTGTTGAGAGAATTACTTCCGCTTGCCGAAATTCTCTGCGAAGATGATCTTGTTCAGCACGAAGAACACCACCATGGACACGCCGCCGTTGAGGACGATGGTCACGATGTTGTAGATGGCCGCCGGGACAAGATAGCTGGCAACGCCCACCCACACGCTGTTGATGGAGTTGACGATGAGGGTGATGACCACCCAGCCCAGGAAGTAGATGGGGATTTGCAACACCAGAGGACCGTGGCTCTTGAAGGTCACGTTGCGCTGGAGGGGGAAGTTGATGCACTCGCCCAGGAAGCTGGACACCAGGTAGGCGTACAGATAGGCCAGGCCGCCGTCCTCCACGGCGTAACCGATGACGTTGAAGGTGAAGCTAATGCCGAACAGGTTGCCCTGGATGGAGGGCCAGCCCCAGCCGATGGTGGCGTAGGCGGCGAACAGCGCCGGCAGGAACATCAGCATCAGGTACTTCAAAAAGGTGACTACATAGCTGAAAATGACGAACAGGCCACCCTCCCGCAGCCAACGGGCCGCGCCGGGATGGGAGTTTTCAAAGGATTCCCAAAAGTTTTTCAAAGCATTCATGGAACAGTTCCCCTTTCGTTGGATTTTTCTCTTTTCTCGGTATCCCTTTGATTCAGCCCTATCATTTATTCCGGCGGAAAACCCCTCCACCATGCTTCGCATGGTCCCCCTCCCCTTTCAGGGGAGGCAAGGGGGATAGTGCTTGACATTTGCCCTTGCTTTTTCTAGCCACTTATCACTATCCACTAAAAATGCGGCTGAATGAACGGAATACCAATTTCCTTTCTTTTGCCCGCCGGAGGTCCACCGTCAAGCGGCACTTCTGGGGCTTCGCCCCTCCCTGCCTGTGGAGGACCCCCGGCGGTAATAAAGGAGGAGGTTACTTCATTTCATTGGCGTGCTTGGTCACCTTTCTCTGCTTGAAGAAGCCGGAGATGAACTGGCCCACCCCGGCGAAGAAATGGCCGTTGGCGGCTTTCAGCAGGCCCTCCACCATGTACTGGCTGACCATGCCGCCGGTCATCTTGCCGATGCCCCGGAAGGGCATGTTATAGACAAAGATGATGTTCAGGTCGGGCTTGCCTTTGGACATGCTCTTGTCCAGCATATTGGTCATGATTTTGTAAATCAGCCGGGCCACGCCGCTCTTGGCGTAATAGAGCTGGCACAGGGCGTCGTTGGCCTCCAGGGTGCCGCTCCAGCTGCCGTCAGGGATGGGATGCCCCAACAGGGTGGTCCACTCCGCGTCGGAGACCGCCAGAATGTTGCCGGAGGCGTAGCTGGGCAGCTGGCTCATATCGTAGGGCAGCGGGGCGTCGGTGCCGGTGACGGTGACGGCGGCGCGGAGCTTGATGTCCGCCACGGACGCGCCGATGAGGATGTCATACGCCCCGCCGTCGATTTCAAACTGATTGGTTTTGGTATTGAAATACCGGAACGCCTTGTCATCCAGGGTGATGGTGACGGTCTTGCGCTCCCCGGCCTTCAAAAACACCTTCTGGAAGCCTTTCAGCTCCTTCGCCGGGCGGTAGATGGAGGGGTTCTTGGCGCTGACGTAGAGCTGGGCCACCTCCGCGCCGTCCACCTTGCCGGTGTTGGTCAGGGTGAAGGTCACGTTGTTGCCGTCCACCTTCAAGTCGCTGTAAGCGAAGGTGGTGTAGCTCAGGCCGAAGCCGAAGGGGAACAGCACGGGCTTTTGCACCGTCTCAAAGTAGCGGTAGCCCACATACAGACCCTCCCGGTACTCCGCGTTCCGCTGCTTGGCGGGGAAGTAGGGGGCGGAGGGGGTGTTCTCGTAGGCGATGGGGTAGGTCTCGGACAGCTTGCCGGAGGGGTTGATTTGCCCGGTGACGGCTTTCAGCAGAGCGGCGGCACCCGCCTGCCCGCAGAGGTAGCCGTGGAGCAGACCCTTGCACTTGTCCAGCCAGGGCATTTCGATGGAGGAACCGGCGGCCATAACGACCACCACATTGGGGTTGACCTCTGCCACGGCACACAGCAGATCCACCTGGCTCTGGGGCAGCTTCATGTTGCCACGGTCCAGGCCCTCGGACTCGGAAATTTCGTCCAGGCCCAGGTACAGCAGCGCCACGTCCGCCTTCTTCGCCAGCTCTACCGCGGCGGCCTGCATGGAGGCGTCGCCCGCGCCCACACGGGGGTAGCCCTTCTCGAAGCCCACCACGTTCAAATCGAACTGGCCCATGACCTGGTTGGCGGAATCCAGCTTGGTGCAGTTGACCACGGAGGAACCGGCACCCTGATAGCGGGGGGTCTCCGCGAAGTCGCCGATGACAGCCACCCTGGTTCCGGCGGCCAGAGGCAGGATGTTGCCCTCGTTTTTCAGCAGGACGATGCTTTCCTCGCTGGCTTTCTGCGCCATGGCGTGGTGCGCGTCCTGGTCGAAGGACTGGCCCTTGGTCTTGTCCACGGCGGCGCGGGTGGCGAACACCACGTCCAGCAGCTCGTCCACCCGGCGATCCACCAGAGATTCCTCGATGCGCCCGTCCTTGACGGCCTGAATCAGCTCCTCGTCGCTGTCGCCGCCGGTAGTGGGCATTTCCAGGTGGGAACCGGCCCGGACGCCCTCCACGTGGTCGTTGGAGCCGCCCCAGTCGGAGACCACGAAGCCGTCGAAGCCCCATTCGTCCCGCAAAATCTCCTGCAAGGTGTGAGGGTTTTCGTTGGCATAGACCCCGTTGACCCGGTTGTAGGAGGACATCAGGCTCTTGGGATGGGCCTCTTTCACGGCGATTTCAAACCCGGTCAGATAAATCTCCCGCAGGGTGCGCTCGTCCACCACGGAGTCAGACGCCATGCGGCGCAGCTCGGTGTTGTTGGCGGCGAAGTGCTTGGGGCAGGCGGAGACGCCGTTTGCCTGGATACCCCGGATGTATCCGGCGCAGATTTTGCCCGCCAGATAGGGGTCCTCACTGAAATACTCAAAGTTCCGGCCACAGAGGGGGCTGCGCTTGATGTTCATGCCCGGCCCCAACAGGACGTTGACATCCTGACTGGCGGCTTCCTCGCCCAGACAGCGGCCAATGGCTTCGCCCAGGTCGGGGTCCCAGCTGTTGGCGATGGTGGCGGCGGTAGGGAAGCAGGTGGCGGGCAGCGACCCGTTCAGGCCCAGCTGGTCCCCGGCCCCTTCCTGCTTGCGGACCCCGTGGGGGCCGTCAGAGAGGGTGATGCTGGGGATGCCCACCCGCTCCACGCTGCGGGTCTGCCAGAAGTCCTTGCCGGAGAGCAGGTAACACTTCTCCTCCAGGGTCAGCTGGCTGATGATGTCCTGATGTTTCAAATGTAACTCCTCCTTTTCTCACATTACTGCAAACCTATATGCTCTTTTCATTCCATTTAAGGCTGATTTCAAAATCATCGGTGCAATCCCTTTGGGAACCTCTGATTGAATAACTCCTGGCGTCTGGACGGCTTATTTTGTGCAACTTTTCGTTGCAAAATCTTGAAATCCACAAAGGATTCCTGCGATTTTGCGCCTCGATTTGCGCAAAATCTGCTCGCCCAGCCATCCAAGGCCATTTAATCAGAGCTTCCCTTGATGCTCAAATCGGCCTTAAAGCTTCGCCCCGCCGGGCCTCCCGGCGAACCGGGAGGCCCTTTGGGAAAGGGTAAAAATGGGGGTTAGCAGGGAAAGAATTAAGCGTTGACAGCCTTGCGCTTCCGGGTCCAGCGGATGAGGACAATGGCCTCGATTGCCAGCAGTACCACGCCGCCGGCGATGTCGATGGTCAGGAACATCTTCATCATGTTGCTCAGGCCGCCGGAGGTGGACTCGTTGGTGTAATAGCCGCTGTTGCCCACCACGTAGAGGATGTTCTTGCTGGCCTGGCGCAGGGCCTGGACCATGGTGGCGCTCAGGTTGGTGAACTCGTTGTCACCGGTGTTGACGGTGAAGCCCAGCATCAGGTCGTTGCCGTTGCGGACGCTGTGGTCAGCGATCATGTAGCCATAGCCGCCGTCATAGTCGGTCTCCACGAAGCCCACGAAGCCCCATTCGTCCCGGAGGACGTTGTTCAGCAGGTTGCCGTTGGCGCCGCAGGGCACGGTGCCGATCCAGTTGAAGGAGGACATAACGGCCAGGCCGGTGCCCTCATAGTTCTTGACGCACAGCTCGAAGGGCTTCAGGTAGATTTCACGGATGGCCTGCTCGTTGGAGTAGGTCAGCAGCACCGCGCAGCGGTTGGTTTCCTGGTCGTTCAGGGCGAAGTGCTTGATGTAGGCGTAAACGCCCTTGGAGGCCGCGCCGTTGACCTGGGCGGCGGTGAAGTAACCGGCCAGCACACCGTCCTCGGAGTAATACTCGAAGTTCCGGCCAGCGAAGGCGGAGCGGTGGGTGTTCATGGCGGGGCCGTACCAGCCGTAGTTGTCCACTTCGGCGTACTCAGTGCCCATGGCCTCGCCGATGCGGTAGGCAAGTTCGGTGTTCCAGGTCTGGGCCATCAGCACCTCGGTGCCGAAGGCGGTGCCCTGCGCGCCGGTCAGGAAGTTGTTCACACCGGCGGGGCCGTCGCAGTCGTTGGTGGCGACCTTGCCCACGGAGGTGATCTCAGCCGTCTGCCAACCGCCCAGGCAGACCAGGGTGATCATCTCATCTACAGACATCTGATCCAGCAGGGAATCCCAGGTCTCGTCGTCGTAGGCCAGGCCGGTCAGGTCGGACAGGGTCAGGCCGTTGTCAGCCTCGGTGGTGGGCATTTCGTCGCTGTCGTCATCATAGAGGGTGGAATCGTAGGTGGCGACCAGGCTCAACTCCACAGCGGCCTTGGTGTTGTCGTCCATCTCGTAATCTTCCTCGGTGGGGGCGGCGGTGACTTCATCGTAGTTGGCGAAGCCACCCGCGCGGGAGAGGTAGGTCACGTCACCGGCGGAGTAGTCTTCGAACTGGTTGATGGCCACAGTGCCGTCGGATTCACGGCCGGTCACGCTGTAGTCGATGTCCTCGTCCAGAGTGAAGGTCTCCTCGGCCAGGACGGTGTGAGAGTCGGAGCGGATGGAGATGGTGTAGTCACCGGCCTCCAGGATGTAGCCGCCGTTCTCGGTCTTGATGCAGGAGGAGTCATAGGAGGCCAGCTCTTCCAGGTCGATGGAGAAGGAGATGGTCTGGGAGGCTCCGGCGTCCAGACTGTCGGTCTTGGCGTACTGCACCAGGTTGACGGAAGCCTTCTCGATGCCGCCGTCGGTGTAAGGCGGAGTGTAGTAGACCTCCACCACGTCCTTACCGGCCACGGTGCCAGTGTTGGTGACAGTCACGTCGAAGGTGATGGTGGTGTCGCTGACGGAGAAGTTCTCCATGACCTGTTCAAAGGTGGTGTAGCTCAGGCCATAGCCGAAGGGATACTGTACCTTGGCGTCGTAGTCGATGACCCCGTCGTCAGAGGCGGTCTCATAGTACTTGTAGCCCACATAGATGCTCTCCACATAGTCCACAAAGGCAGCGGTGCCCTGATAGGCGGTATCCGCGGCGGTGTTAGCCTCCTGGATGTCGGAGATGTTGGTGTAGTTGTAAGCGCCGGCGTTGTTCCAGGTGGGGGTGTCGGTCAGGTCCTTGACGAAGGTATCAGCGGTCTTACCGGAGGGGTTGACAGTGCCGTTGAGGATTTCGCCCAGGGCGGCGAAGCCGGAAGCGCCCGCGCCGGGGGCCAGCAGGACGGCGCTGATGTTGTCATACTCGTCGGTCCAGCCCAGCTCCATGGTGTTGTTGGCGTTGACAATGACGATGACGTTGTCAAAGTTGGAGCAGACCAGCTCCACCATGGCCTCTTCGGTGTTGGACAGCTCCAGATAGTGGTCGCCCTCGTCGAAGTCGTCATAGTCGCCGTTGTTGGTGTAAGAAGCGTTGGTGTAGCCGTAGCTGTCGGGTACGGTGGAGACCTCGCTGGCAATGTTGTAGGTGCCGTGGATGACGGCGTACATGTCGGTGGGCAGGTCAGCGCCCTCGCCGCCGCTGCGGCCGATGACGATAACGGCGGTGTCGGAGAATTCCTTGGCCTCGCTCATGATCTCGTCGGTGTAGTAGTCGGTGGTAGGCTCAGGCAGGGTCCAGTCCTGGGTGCTCATGCCGACCTCAGGCCGCTCGGCGCAGTAGTCGGTGTACATCTGGGTCAGGGTCTCGTTGGTGGTGAAGCCCGCGTCAGCCAGGGACTGGAGAATGCTGACGTTGCTCTCGGTGCTGGAGGAACCGGAGCCGGTGCCGCCATAGATGGGATTGGTGGAGGCCCAGCCGAACACGTTCAGGTTGGTGGTGCCGTCCAGAGGCAGGGCGCCGTCGTTCTTAGCCAGGACGATGCCCTCCTCGCCCAGCTCCTGCACGATGGCGGTGCTGGCTTCCACCGTCTCGTCAGAAAGCTCCACGGAGCCGTTCAGGACGGGGGAAAGGGTGCTGTACATGGGGCCGAAGCAGATGACGTTGGCCAGGATGCCGATGACCAGCACCACGGCCACCACTGCGGACCAGCGGACCACATGGCGGGTGCCTTTCTTGACCCAGTGGGCCGCGATCAGCACCACGATGAGGGCGACGATCAGCGCGAAAATGGCGTAGATGTAGCTGCTCAGCGTGTTGGCGTAGGTCTGCACGTCAGCTGCGCTGACGCCCATGCTGGTGAACAGGGGTGTCAGCAGGTTGATGAGTAACTGTAACATTTTTCTTCCTCCTTACAAAATGATACGTACAGGCACTTTCTTTAACGAAGTGCTATTACATAAAAGAGTATAACAAAAAAGAGACACTTGGACATAAAAAATTCACAAGTAGTCTCTTTTTCTTCCTAAATTGCAAAACAGTTCGTTGTTTTATACAAATTTTCGAGTTTAAAATTGTAAGGTTTGACGAATCAACTGGCTTTGCCCTCCGGCAGAGGGATCAGCAGCTTGAGCCGGAACCAGCCGTTGTCGGTGGAGATGGTCATAGCCCCGTTGTACTGCTCCACCGAGCGCTTGATGCTCTTGACGCCGAAGCCGTGGTAATCCTTGTCGGTTTTGGTGGTGACGGGCAGGCCGTCCTCAAAGGTCAGGCTGCCGCCGAAGTAGTTCTCCACCCGGATGAGCAGAAACCCCTTCTGGGGGCCGACGGTGACGCGGATGAGCCGCTGCTCCTTGTCCTCCAACTGGAGGGCGCTCTCGATGGCGTTGTCCAGGGCGTTGCCGAAGATGGAGCAGATGTCCATCACCCGCATGAAGTCCAGCTTCTCTGCGTCGGCTACGCAGGTCAGGCTGATGCCGTGCTTCTGGCAGTAAAGGCTCTTACCAGTGAGAACGGTGTCCAGCACGGGGTTGCCTGTCTTGTTCTGAGCCTCGTACTGGCGGATGTCGCTCTCCATCTCGTCCAGCCACTGGTTCCGGCGCTGGGGGTCCGGCTCCGCCCGAAGCGCGGCGATCTGGTGTTTCAGGTCGTGGTACTTCCGGTTGATAAGCTCGATGCTCTCCCGCGAGGTGCAATACTGGTCGTACTGGTTTTTCAGGGTGGTGTTGATGGCGGTCAGCTCATAGCGCATATAGGTCTCTACCCGCTGGATGTGGTAGGCGTAGAGGATGGCTACGCCAGCCAGGTCAACCAGCGTTCGGATATAGAGGATGTCGGAGCTGTCGCTGGTGCTGAACGGGGTGTTGGTGGCCACATAGCTCAGGTTGCTCAGGGCGAAGGCCCCCGCCCCGATGAGGAAGGCGATCATCAGCTCGTTGGGGTTGACCTTTAAGCCGGTGCTGTCCATGTGCCGCCGGTCCAGCTGCCACATGGTCACGTAGATGACGGCGTAGACCGCCGCCAGGAACACCACGGAAAGCACCGGGCCGCCGCCGGGGTTGTAGCCCAGCCGGGCGCAGCAGTAATAGTAGAGCTGCCACTCCAGACTGGCGGCGAACTCTGCCAGCAGAAAGGCCCGGATGCAGCAGAAGCCCACGTTGATGAGGGGCATGTCGGTACACAGGTACAGCAGCAGGAACATCAGCCCAATGGCGAACAGCATACACGGCACCCACAGCACAAAGGGTGCGTCGTCGGTCAGCACCAGAAAGGCGCTCTGCACCACCAGCGACCCGGCGCAGAGCAGCGTCAGGGGCAGCGGGGCAAACCGCCGCTTGGGGGCCAAACCGATGTAAGTCACGCAGGCCAGCCACTCCGCCAGGGCGGTGTAGATGCGGGGGATGTCAGGAATATTGCTCATGGCGTCACCCCGTTCACGTAGTCGGTCAGGGCCTTCATCATAGGGCCCTTTTTGCCCCGGCTGATGGGCAGAGCCGCGCCGTTCACCAAGGCGCAATTGTCCCGAATCACGTCCACGTGCTCCAGGTTGACCAGGCAGCCCTTGTTGCACCGGAAAAACGCGCCGCTGGAGGCCAGGCTCTTTTCCGTCTGCTGCATGGTGCCGGAGGAGACGAAATCCCCCTCCTGGGTGTGGAAGGTCAGGGAGTGGCCCTGGCTCTCCACATAGAAGATATGGGAGACGTCCAGCTTCCGGGTCTCTCCGGCGGTGGAGACGACCAGGTAACGCTTTTCCCGCCGGTGGACGGCGGCGATGGCTTTGTCCAGCTGCTGGGAGAAGGCGAAGTAGGTGACAGGCTTGAGGACGTAGTCCATGGCGCCCACGGCGTAGCCCCGGATGGCGTACTGGGGCATATTGGTCACGAAGATGAGAACCACCTCCGGGTCTGTCCGGCGGATCAACTCCGCCGCCGTCATGCCGTCCAGGTACTTCATCTGCACGTCCATAAAGATGATGTCGCAGTCCCCGCTGTACTGCTCCACCAGCTCGGTGCCGTCGGTGTAGACCGTGACCCGGAGGCTCTCCCCTCGCTCCCGCTGGTAGCGGGCCGCGTAGTCCTCCATCTGTTTGACAAAGGCGGTCTCATCCTCCACAATGGCGATCCGTATCATTTCCGCTCCTCTCTGCAAGACAATTTCCGTACATATTCCTAATTATTTATAATAGCGAATGGACGGCGGCGCGTCAAGGGCAGGGACGAAGAAAAGCGGCCCGGAACGAAAAGGCTCCGGGCCGCAGGTCAATGGAAAAACAGGCTCACCGCTTGATGTCGTAATTCATGTTCATCAGGTTGCGGATGCTCTGCACGTCGTCGGTGATGTTGGCGTCGCCGTGGATGGTGTGCTTGATGACGCTGCTGGCTACGGCGAAGTTGACCAGGTCCATAGGCTTGTAGTTGTGCATCATGGCGTAGATCATACCGCTGGCGAAGGCGTCGCCGCCGCCCACCCGATCCAGGATGTTGAAGGTGAACAGCTTGCTCTCGAAGGTGTGGCCCTGATACCACATGTACGCCTTGAGGCTGTTCTCGCTGCCGGAATGAGCGTAGCGGACGTGGCGGCCAATGCACTTGAGGTTGGGATACCGCTCCACAAAGTGCTGGAACACCTCGTCCTGTTCCTCGTAGCTGGGCTGGAGGGGCACGCCGTCTTTCCAGTCGCCCTTGCTGTGGTCGTTTTCGTCCTTCCACAGGTGATACGGTTCGATGCCGAACAGCACGTCCACATAGGGCAGACACTGGGTACAGTAGTCCCGCGCCTCCTCCCAGGTCCACAGGCGGCTGCGGAAGTTGCCGTCAAAGCTGACAGTCATGCCCTTTTCCTTGGCGGTTTTCAGGCAGTCCAGGATGAAGTCGGCGCAGCTGGGGGACAGGGCGGGGGTGATGCCGCTGAGATGCAGCCAGTCATAGCCTTCCAACAGGGTGTTCAGGTCCACCAGGGAGAAGTCGAACTCGGTGATGGCGCTGTGCTTCCGGTCATAAGTGACCTTGCTGGGACGGATGCCGAAGCCGGTCTCCAGGTAGTAGGTCCCCAGACGGAAGGAAGGGGTCTCCTCCGGGGAGGAGAGGATCATGGGGGTGCAGTGAACGTCGTTGGTGCGCAGCAGGCGGATGGCGCTCTTGCCCAGGCTGTTGTTGGGCACCACACTGAAAAAGGTGCTGTCCACCCCCAAATTGGCCAGGGCCATGGCGATGTTGGCCTCGCTGCCGCCGTAGCTGGCCTCAAAGCTGGAGGCCATACGGATCTTCGCGTAGTTGGGCGGGGTCAGCCGGAGCATGATCTCGCCGATGGTGATGAACTTCTGGGGACTTTTGCTGTTCCTCAGCAGCGGGTTATAGGTTTCCATAGGGACCTCCTTTGTCGCTTTGGCGGAACGGTTTGCTACATTGGTTTTATTGTACTCCACCGCCGCTGTTTTTGCAACACTTTTCGCAAAGAAGGTTTGATTTTCTTCCGAAGGAACTGCCGCTTTTCCGCTTGCAGCGCAAGCGTTTGTCAGGTATAATATTATCCGCCGCAAAAAAAGCGCGCCCTGAAAGTTCAGGGCGCGGTCTGTGCAGACGCTGCACAAAGGGAGAATGAAGTCAAACGGCCTTGGGGCCGCCCGCCGCACGGCTGGCGCGGCGGTGCATTGGATGAGCTGCAAGTATAGAATACCAGAACTTCTCCCATGTGTCAAACACTACTTTTGTCAAAAAGGAGCGAATTATGCTGATTTTTAACGCAAATGTCCATTCAATGGACAAAAAAGTGATTGAAAACGGATTTGTTCGGCTGGAGGACGGCAAGGTGGCCGCTCTGGGTCCCATGGAGGACTGCCCGCCCATTGCCCCAGGCGACGTGGACGCACAGGGCGGTCAACTCTACCCCGGCTGGGTGGACGCCCACTGTCACCTTGGACTGCTGGCCGACGGTCAGACCTACGACCAGGACGACTGCAACGAGGAGAGCGACCCAGTCACCCCCCACCTGCGGGCCATTGACGCCCTCTATCCCCTGGACAACTGTTTTAAGGAGGCCAGAGAAGGGGGCGTGACCACGGTGCTGACCGGCCCCGGCAGCGCCAACGCCATTGGCGGGCAGTTCGCCGCCGTCAAGACCGCTGGGCGCTGGATCGACGACATGGTGGTAAAGGCTCCCGTCGCCATGAAATTCGCCCTGGGCGAGAACCCCAAAGGGGTGTACAGCGAGAAAAAGGAAAGTCCCATGACCCGCATGGCCACCGCCGCTCTGATCCGGGAGAATCTGGCACAGGCGGCGGAGTACCTGCGCAAAAAGCAGGCCGCGGCGGAGGACGAGGACAAGGACCCGCCCGACTTCGACGCCAAGCTGGAGGCCCTGGCCCCGGTGCTGGAGAAAAAGCTGCCCGCCCACTTCCACGCGCACCGGGCGGACGACATCGCCACCGCCGTCCGCATCGCTAAAGAGTTTGATTTGGATTATGTCATCATCCACGGCACAGAGGGCCATTTGGTGGCCGACCTGCTGGCGGCAGAGGGCGCTCGTGTAGTCACTGGCCCCATCATTGGGGACCGGAGCAAGCCGGAGCTGTCCCGCCAGACCCTGGGCAACACGGCGGCGCTGGCAAAGGCCGGGGTCAAGGTGGCTATCTGCACCGACCACCCGGAAAACCCGGTGCAGTACCTGCCCCTGGCGGCGGCGATTGCCGCCAAAAATGGCCTGGACCCGGAGCAGGCGCTGCGGGCTATTTCCATCGACGCGGCGGAAATTGCGGGTATTGCCGACCGGGTGGGGTCCATCACGCCGGGGAAAGACGCAGACCTGGTGCTGTACAGCGGCCACCCCTTCGATTTGCAGTCTCAGATATTAGGGGTGTGGATTGACGGCGAGCGGGTAAAATAGTGGCTAGCAGCTAGTGATTAGTGGGGATAACAGTAAATTTGATACGCAACCAGCAAAAAACGGGAGCGCCGAAAACCGGCGCTCCCAAATGTTTTCTCGGTTGATTATTCCGCGGCGTAATAGTTGATGAGGCACCCGGCCAGCACGATGTCCCGCTCCTCGCGGGTCATAGCGGGCAGCTTGAGGGTGACGGGGGTTTCCGCGCCGTTCTGGATGAGAGTGGCGTTCAGTTCCTCGCCGTCCCCTTCCAGCAGGGCCTTGATACCGGGCAGATAGACCTGGTCGCCGGGCTGGATGTTCAGCTCTGCCAGACCATCGGCGATGAAGGGCAGCATTCCCCAGTTGACCACGTTGGAGCGGTAACGCTTGGTGGCGTACTCAGCGGCGATGTTCGCCACGCCGCCCAGCACCCGCTGGCAAGAGGCGGCCTGTTCCCGGGCGGAGCCGTCGCCGGGCTTCAGCGCCATGACGAAGGAACCTAGGCCGGTGGTGGCGGGGTCGCAGCCCCGCAGGGCGGACAGCACTTCCTCGTCGTAGTTCCCCTCCCGGCGCTTGCGCTCCACGGCCTGGATGGACTTGGCCCGGCCCACATAGGCGGGGTCCTTCCGGCTCAGGGCGAACTCGGAGAGCTTCAGCGGGTTGGAGCGGTAGGACGAGGTCTCGCCGGAGGGGATCAGCTCGTCGGTGGTGGTGACGGGGTCGTAGATGGCGGAGGCGGCGGTCATCAGCAGGTTCTCCGGCAGGGCGATTTGCTCCGGCCAGTCTGCGATGTTGGGGCCAAAGACCAGCTCGGTCTCCGGTTGGGGCTTGCCCACACCGAAGTAGACCCGGTTCTTATAGGCGGAGTCGTCGTAGTCGTAAGGCTCATAGGCGGGGTCTGCGGGCACATCGGGCAGTTCGGTGGCGGCGGTCAGCGCGCCGCCGTTCAGGACGGTGGCGGTGATGGAGCGAGCGTCCATCAGGGCCACATAGCTCAGCTGGCCGTCGGCGGGCTTGGAGCCTTCCCGGTTGGGGAAGTTCCGGGTGGAGTGGCGGATGGAGAACGCGCCGTTGGCGGGCACGTCTCCCGCGCCGAAGCAGGGGCCGCAGAAACAGGAGCGGACGGAAGCGCCCGCCGCCAGCAGGTTGGTGATAGCGCCGTTCTTGGAAAGGGCCAGGAACGCGGGCATGGAGCCGGGGTAGCAGCTGAGCCACAGGGCCTTGTCCCCCAGGCTCTTGCCGGCCAGCATCTCGGACACCCGCATCAGGTTCTGATAGGTGCCGCCGGAGCAGCCCGCGATGACCGCCTGGTCCACGTAGAATTTGCCGTCCCGAATCTTTTCGGTCAGGGAGGCGGGAGGTGTTTTCAGCTGGAACTGGCGGGCGGTGGCCTCGTCCACCTGGTGGAGGATGTCGGTCATATTGGCCTTGAAGTCCGCGATGGTGTAGGCGTTGGAGGGGTGGAAGGGCAGCGCGATCATCGGCTCGATTTTGGACAAATCCACCTCGATAACGTCGTCGTAATACGCGCCGTCGGCGGGGTTCAGCTCTTTATACTCGTCTCCCCGGCCCAGGGCGGTCATGTACCGCTTCACCGTCTCGTCGGTGGACCAGACGGAGGACAGGCAGGAGGTCTCAGTGGTCATCACGTCGATGCCACAGCGGTAATCCATCGCCATAGACGCCACGCCGGGGCCAAAGAACTCCATCACGGCATTTTTCACAATGCCCTTGGTGAAGGTCGCGCCGATGAGGGCCAGGGCCACGTCCTGGGGACCCACGCCGGGGCGGGGCGCGCCAGTCAGGTAGATGGCCACCACCCGGGGATAGGCGATGTCATAGGTCTTGCCCAGCAGCTGTTTGACCAGCTCTGGGCCGCCCTCGCCCATTGCCATGGTGCCGAACGCGCCGTAGCGGGTGTGGGAGTCGGAACCGAGGAGCATTTTGCCGCCGCCCGCGTACCGCTCCCGCATATAGGAGTGGATGACGGACTGGTGGGCGGGGACGAACTCGCCGCCGTACTTCTTCGCGGCGGAGAGGCCGAATACGTGGTCGTCCTCGTTGATGGTGCCGCCCACGGCGCAGAGGCTGTTGTGGCAGTTGGTCAGCACATAGGGCAGGGGGAACTCCTTGAGGCCGGAGGCTCTGGCGGTCTGGATGATGCCCACGTAAGTGATGTCGTGGGAGGCCATGGCGTCGAACTTGATTTTCAAATCCGACATATCGCCGCTGGTGTTGTGGCTGGCCAGGATGGAATAGGCCATGGTGCCTTTTTTGGCGGTCTCGGCGGAGGGCAGACCGGCGGCGGAGGCGTCCGCGGCGGGGATGAACCGTCCGCCGGAGTAGTACGCGCCGGAGTGAAGAATGTTCAGCATGGGAGATACCTCCAGTACAGTTGGGGTCGCCGCACACCTGCGACGTTTTTGCATTTGTTCCGTTCTGACAACACCGCACAATCCGCCTGTGCAGGACTGTGCGGTGCCGCCTTTGGTTACCAGAGAATAGTATAGCACAAAAGCGGCGGGACGCGCAACCGATTTGCGCCGCCGATTGACAAAAATATCGCTGACCGGAAATGAAATTTTGTGAAATGAGACTTGCAAAAGCGTTCAAAACGTCGTAACAGTTGCATTTGCCCAAAGTTGTGATACAATAAGGAATACCCAGCCGCCCAGAGAAGTCGGCTGGGATTGAAAGGGTGAAAGAAATGTCCCGCAAAGGAAAAGCTGTCTGTTATATCATCTGTTCTGCGTTCTGCTTCACCTGGATGAACATCTTCGTCCGGCTGTCCGGCGACCTGCCCAGCATCGAGAAGAGTTTCTTCCGCAACTTTATCGCCATGCTGATGGCGGCGGTCATGATTCTGCGTAGCGGGGAGGGCTTCCACCTGAACCCCAAAAACCTGCCCTGGTTTGTGTGCCGGGCGGCCTTCGGTACCCTGGGCATCCTCTGCAACTTCTACGCGGTGGACCATCTGGTGCTGGCAAACGCCTCCATGCTCAACAAAATGTCCCCCTTCTTCGTGCTGGTCTTTTCTTACCTGATTTTGAAGGAAAAGCTGACCCCCTTTCAGGCGGGCGCAGTGGCGGTGGCCTTCTGCGGCAGCCTGTTCATCGTCAAGCCCAACCTGTCCAATCTGGATTTGGTCCCCTCGATGATCGGGCTGCTGGGCGGCCTGGGCGCAGGCATCGCGCTGACCTTCGTGCGAATGCTGGGCCTGAAGGGAGAGCGGGGCACGATGATCGTGCTGTTTTTCTCGGCGTTCTCCTGCCTGTGTGTGCTGCCGTGGATGATTTTCAACTTCCAGCCCATGACCGGGGTGCAGTTGGCATACCTCATCATGGCTGGTGTGGCCGCCGCCGGTGGGCAGTTCTCCATCACCGCCGCTTACACCCACGCGCCGGGGCGGGAGGTGTCGGTCTACGACTACTCCCAGATCATCTTCTCCGCCGTGTTCGGCTACTTCCTCTTTGGCGACGTGCCGGACGGCTGGAGCTTTTTGGGCTACGTCCTCATCATCGGGGCGGCGGTGTCCATCTTCTTCTATGATAACCGGCCTCAGCACGACCTGAAAGGCCGCGAGGCGTAACTTGCAGAACAGGAACAGATTATGAAGGATTATTTTACCCCGCAGCTCACCCCCAGCCAGCTGACCGGCCGGAACGTGCTGGCCCTGGCCCACATGGGGGACGCCGTGTATGAAATCCTCTGCCGGGGCTGGCTGTGCAGCCAAGAGGAGACCATCGGCAACCTCCACCGGGCCACGGTGGACATGGTGAAGGCCCCCGCCCAGGCCGCCAGCGTGAAAAAACTGCTGCCCTATCTCACCGACGAGGAAAAGGCGGTTTACCGCCGGGGCCGGAACGCCAACGTGCATCAAATCCCCAAAAACGCTAGCCGGGGGGAGTACGCCCAGGCCACCGGCCTGGAGGCCCTGTTTGGCTGGCTGTACCTCCAGGGGGACAAGGACCGACTGAACCGGCTGTTTGCCGTCATTGTGGACGAAATCGACGAAGAGGAGTGACGAATCATGCCGCTTGACGCCGCCACCCTGACCGGCGTGGTCAGTGAACTGCGCCCGGTGCTGGAGGGTGCCAAACTGGACAAAATTTTTCAGCCCGCCAAGGACGAACTGCTCTTTCAGCTGCGCACCCGGCAGGGCAACTGCCGACTGCTCATCACCGCCAACCCCGCCCATCCCCGGCTCCAGCTGACCGAGAGCCGCCGGGAGAACCCCGCCGCGCCCCCCATGTTCTGTATGCTGCTGCGCAAGCATTTGACCGGCGGGCGCATCGTCGCCATCACCCAGCCCCCCATGGAGCGACTGGTGGATTTGACCATGGAGGCGCTGAACGAGCTGGGGGACCGGGTGGAGCTGCACTTGATTCTGGAGGCCATGGGCCGCCGCTCCAACCTGATTCTGACGGCGGAGGACGGGCGGGTCATCGACTGCATCCACCGCATCGACCCGGAGATGTCCGAGCGTCCGGTGCTGCCCGGCCTGTACTACCGCCTGCCGCCGGTGCGGGGGGACCGGGTGAACCCCCTGGACCTGACCTGGGAGGAACTGCAAACGATGTTCCTCCAGGCCCCGCCGGAACGCAAGCTCACCGACTGGATGCTGGACCACTTCGCGGGCTTTTCGCCGCTGCTGTGCCGGGAGCTGGTGTGTCAGTCCACCGATGGGGTGGACACCCGGGTCTGTCAGCTGTCCCTCTGCGCCCAGGGCAGCTTCTTGGACACGTTCTGGCAGATGCTGGAGAACATCCGACAGGAGCGGCTCATCCCCTGCGCCCTGTACCAGGAGGGCAAGCCCAAGGACTTCTCCTGCCTGCGCATTTATCAGTACGGCCTGTCCATGGAGTGCCGCCAGTACCCCAGCTTCTCCCAGATGCTGGACGAGTTCTACGCCGACCAGGAGCGGACCGAGCGGGTGCGGGCCAGGGGGCAGGAACTGATTAAGACCCTGACCAACGCCCGGAACCGGGCCGCCCGGAAAATCGCCAACCAGGAGCGGGAGCGCGCCGCCGCCGCAGACCGGGACAAGTACCGGATTTACGGCGACCTCATCACCTCCAACCTCTACCAGATGGAAAAGGGCATGGACAAGCTGGTCTGTGAAAACTACTACGACCCGGATTATGCCACCGTCACCGTCCCTCTCGACCCACTGCTGACCCCCCAGCAGAACGCCGCCCGGTACTACAAAAAGTACACCAAGGCCAAGACCGCCGACCAGGTGCTGTCCCAGCAGCTGGACAAGGGCCGGAAGGAGTTGGATTACCTGGAGAGCGTGCTGGAGGCCCTGTCCCGGGCCGAGGGGGAAAAGGACCTGGCCGAGATTCGCCAGGAGTTGGAGGACACCGGTTATCTCCGCAAAAAGAAGGCTGCGGGCCGCAAGGCCCCCAAGCGGGTGCGCTCCGGGCCGATGGAGTTCCGCAGCACCACCGGGATGCGCATTTCTGTGGGCCGCAACAACACCCAGAACGACGCCCTGACCTGCAAGCAGGCCGGGCGAAACGACCTGTGGTTCCACACCCAGAAAATCCACGGGGCGCACGTCATCCTCTGGTGTGAGGGGGGGCAGCCCGATTTGCAGTCCGTCACCGAGGCGGCGATTCTCGCCGCCACCTACTCCCAGAGCGGGGAGGGCAGTCACGTGCCGGTGGACTACACCCAGGTCCGGTACGTGAAAAAGCCCGGCGGCGCGCGGCCCGGCATGGTCATCTACACCACCTACCAGACCGCCTATGTGGACCCGGACAAAAAGCTGGCCCAGCAGCTCCGCGTCAAGTAACAACAGAATGGAAAACCGGCGCATATCCCTAACCAGGATAGTACGCCGGTTTTTTATGGTGGAAAGAACGTAAAGTTTTATCAAGATTTTCGTAAAGTTTATTTGTCCAAAGTGTAAACAATTCCGCAGGGAGAGCGTCAAGACCGCCGGTTGCCTTGACAAATAAATTTGGTTGAGCTATGATTGATACTGGTACATGTGGGGAATCTTGACTGAGGAAGTGATGGTATGGAGAACCTGAACCGCCGACTGATGAACAGCCTCCGGCTCACATACAACCTGCTGCGCAGGCGGCGCATCCAGGGGGTCCTGCTGGATGGCAGCGAAGACCAGGGAGCGATCACCTGGCAACCAAGAACGAAAGGCGCGGCGGATATGGAAAAGAAACAACTGCTCAAAATGAAAGAGGAACGCTCCGCGCTGCTCCAGGAAATGATCCTGGAGGCGGCCAGTCAGGAGGGGAAACCGGTCAGCCAGCGGCAGCTGGCAAATCAGCTCTCCATGTCTCCCCAGGCGATGACGGACGAGGTGAGCAGGCTGGAGCGAAAGGGCTACTTGACCCGGTCCCGCAGCAAGGACAGCCTGCGGGAGCCCTGTGTCTCCCTGACCAAACAGGGGGAGGAACGGGCCGCCGAGCTGCGGCAAATCAAAAACCGGCAGAACGCGGAGTTCTTCAAACCCCTGACCGAGGAGGAGAAGGAGACCCTGCTCACCCTGCTGGACAAGCTGAACCTGGCCGAGGAGATGGGGCTGAAGGAGAACGGCCTATAAGGTGAAATTGGATAAGAACAGAGGAAAACGCCGGAATAGGGCGGTTTTCCTCTTTATTTTTGCTTTTTTTTGTTTTTTAACGCCAAATTCCGCCGCAGCACCCCCGGCCCCCGCCAGGCGAAGGCCCGGTCTCCGTATTTTTCCCGAAAGGTCCGGTTGCTCAGCCCCTCCAAGTCCTCCGGGGCCAGGGAGGGCAGATAGGGCTGGGCCGCGTCCTGCCCGGTCAGGTCGGACAGGGGCGAGAGGGCAGCGCCCCGGTTGTAGGGGCAGACCTGCTGGCAGAGGTCACAGCCCCAGATCAGCGGGTGAGCGGCCAGCAGCGCTTCCTCGTCTGCGGTGAGCTGGCCCTTCTTCTGTGTCAGGGCGGAGAGGCATTTGCTCTCGTCGAAGGGAAGTTCCTCCAGCGCACCGCCGGGACAGGCCCGGACGCAGGCCCCGCAGCCGATGCAGTCCGGCGCGGGCGCGGCGGCGGAAGGCAGCGGCAGGTCAGTGAGGATGGTCCCCAAAAAGACCCAGCTGCCGTAAGGCTCCACGATGACCAGCCCGTTGCGGCCCAGCACGCCCACTCCCGCCAGCCTTGCGCACTGGCGCTCGTCCAGAGGGGAGCTGTCGGTTCCGGGGAAGAACCGGTGTTCCGGGTGGTTTTGGGCCAGCTGTTCCGCCACACCCCGGAGCCGCCGGAGCAGGCTCTGGTGGTAGTCCGCGCCCCGGGCGTAGAGGGAGAGGTTGCCGGGCCGGTCCCCGGCGAAGTAGGGATAGGCCGCCACATAGACCCCCCGGGCCTCCGGGCAGAGGGCCAGCGCCTTTTGACGGCTTTCCGGGGGCAGACGCAGGTCAGAGAAGGTGCAGGTCCCCCACGCCGCCGCGCCGGACTGCGCGAAAAGTTCCGCCGTGGTCATGAAGTCGCCCCCTCTCCGCACTAACAGATAACAGCTAACAGCTCAACCTCCCGCCGGGCGGAAAAAATCCCCCAGCAGCGCGGCGCACTCCTGTTCCAGCACGCCGCCGTACACCGCCGGGCGGTGGTTGAACCGCTCCTGAAACAGGGACAATACCGACCCACAGCACCCCGCCTTGGGGTTGGCCGCGCCGTAGACCACTGCGTCCAGCCGGGCGTTGATAATCGCCCCGGCGCACATGGGGCAGGGTTCCAGCGTCACGTAGAGGGCGCAGCCGGTCAGCCGCCAGTTCCCCAGGCGGCGGCAAGCGTCCCGGATGGCCTCCACCTCCGCATGGGCGGTGGCGTCCCCCAGCAGCTCCCGGCGGTTGCAGCCCCGACCGATGATTTCTCCGTCCCGCACCACCACGCAGCCCACCGGGATGTCCCCATGGGCGGCGGCATCCCGCGCCAGGGCCAGGGCGGCGGACATATAGCGTTCTTCCGGTCGGTGCATGGCGGGGGCCTCCTTTGGGTGGTGGGTGGTTGGTGGTTCTATTGTAGCGGATTTTGGAAGGGGTATCAAGTGGAGAAATACCTTCCCTTGAAAAAACAGACAAAAATGAGGCCGCATTGTTTCCGGAAAGAGATTCTATTTTTGGTCGCTGTAGTCCACCAGAAATCCACCTTCGGGGAGGTAGAGCGTCTCCTTCAAAGGTTCCAACAAAGCGTAATCCCCGTACTCGTCCTGCTCAAAGAAAACGTCCTTGTCCACGACACCGGCAATGGCGTACACGCCTTGGTTTTTGCTGCTGTCTGTGTAAAGGATCATGCACCAGTTGTAGTTGTGCATCATTACATAGTTGAAATACCAGTCCGCCAGGCTTTCTACCGTCGCATCAATGGAGGACACGTAAATGATGGAGTATTCCCCGAGCTTTTTGGTGCGCTCGTCGTTTATGACATCCCGTATAACAGCACTGTCATAAATGTGCCGTTCTGTCCGTTTTTCTTCGCCAAGTCCCTTTTCGTTCATAATGCCGCCTCCAATTATGTATCGGGTAGATGATACCATTTTGTAACACAAAAGTAAAGTAAATAATTACACCGTTTTATGTTATAGATTTGCCTCGCTGTTTCACTCTATAATGTAGTCAGGCTCAGCGAAGGAGTGCGCACTATGGAAAAGTTCATCATAACCCCAAAGGAAGATAAATCCGTGACCATGACGATTCGGATAGACAAAAAATTACAGGAAAAATACAATGAGTTATCGGCAAAAACGAACCGTTCACGAAACGAACTGATTAGTATGGCGCTTCAATATGCGTTGGATCACATGGAAATCAAAGAGAAACCGTAAAAGGCAAAAATGACATAAAAACAGCTTTTCAGTGCAATAAAGCCTGAAAAGCTGTTCTTTTGTTCGATAGAAGTTTTACCCCTTCCGGCAGACGTAGGCCACCCAACCCTCCCGCCGGTGCGTTTCCTCAATGACGAAGCCGTTGTCCGTCAGGGCGCGGGCCACGTCCTCCGCCCGGTGTTCGATGATACCGGAGGTCAGAAAGAGACCGTCCTCCTTCAAAAAGTCCCCCACTACCCCGGCCAGGGGAATGATGACATCAGCGATGATGTTGGCCAGCACCAGGTCATATTTCCCGGCCAGGGATCGGCGCAAGGCGGCATCCCCCACCACGTCGCCGGTGTAGACCCGGAAGCTCTCCGGCCCGATGCCGTTGTAGGCGGCGTTTTCCGCCGCAACGCGGGCGGCCTTGGGGTCGATGTCGCAGCCCACCGCGCTTTTTGCCCCCAGACACAGGGCGGCAATGGCTAAAATACCACTCCCCGTCCCCAAATCCAAAACGTTTTCATCAGTTTCCACAAACTTTTCCACAGCCTCCAGGCACAGGCGGGTGGTGCCGTGGCTGCCGGTGCCGAAGATCAGGCCGGGGTTCAGATAAATGGGGGTGCGGCCCTCCGGGACCGGCTCTCCCCGCATCCATTCGGGAACCACATACAGTCGCTCCCCCACCGGGAAGGGCTGGTAATACTTCTTCCAGTTGTTGGACCAGTCCTCCTCCCGCAGGGAGACGGTGGACACCGCCAGAGTACCGGCGTCCCGGCCCACACGGGCGCGGAAGTCCTCCAGTCCGGCGGTGACTTCGTCCAACCGGTACTGTCCCTCCTCGTCCTGGGTGACGTAGAACTTGACCCGGCTGACCCCCCGGCGGCTCTCCACCAGGCTCTCGTCCACCTCGTCCCAGAAGGGGCGGCGCTCGTCCTGGAAGTCCGCCAGGTCGCTCTCGTCCTCCAGCACCAGGCCCACGATGCCGCAGGCGGTCAGGTAGGCCGCCAGCTCGTCCAGGCAGCCGGGGGCGGTGTCAATGGAGACTTCCAGCCAGTATTGATCCATAATATATTCCTCCTGCGGCGGTTATGTGGATGGTTGCACTTTTCTACAACCGTATGTGTAGGGGCGGCCACGGGCCGCCCCTACAGGTGTACAGCAATATTTTGAGGCGTAGCGATATAAAGTTGATACAAAAGGATAACCCAAAACCCTTACCATGGGTATCATATCCGATTTCCCGCAAAATTGCAACCACGAAAAAAACGGCGTGAGGGAATAAAACGCCCGGTTTGGCGCAACCTATCCTCAAACCCGCCGCAGTGCGCACAATGGAGGCATTACTATGGAACTGACCAACGAATCCGCTCTTTTGCAGGAGGTTTACCAAGGCGCGGCCATGGGCGCGGACGCCATCCGCTACCTGCTGCCCAAGGTGGACAATCCCCGCTTCCGCTCCGACTTACAGACCCAGCAGAAGCAGTACAGGCAGACCGCTGCCAACGCGGAGAAGCAGATGAAGGCCCTGGGGGACTGTCCCAGAGACCTGGGCAGCGGGCAGCAGTCCATGCTCTGGGCCTGCGTCCAGGGCAAGACCCTCTGCAACAAGGAGACCAGCCACCTGGCGGAGCTGATGATCCAGGGCAGCAGCATGGGCATCGTCAACCTGACCAAGGTGCTGAACAGCTACACCCCCGCCGACCCGCTGGACGACCCCGCCGGGCAGCAGGCCCAGCAACAGGCCAGGGAGCTGGCCCAGACCGCGATCCAGGCGGAGGAGGACAACATCAACCGGCTGAAAACCTATTTGCAGTAAAACAAGGGACAGGGGAGGATTTTTGCGCCTCTCCTGTCCTAATTTAGCTATTAGCCGTTAGCTCTTAGCCGTTAGCTCTTAGCCTGTAATTGCTAAATTCCGCGGTTATCCCTTTGAATCAGTCGTGTCGGTGATTCCGGCGAAAACCCCTCCGTCGCGGCTTGCGCCGCGCCACCTCCCCTTTCAGGGGCGGCAAGAGGGGCAGTCGGTTGCCAGATGATAGTTCTTTGTAGGAACCTTGTACTATGTTGGGCAAAGCCACTGACCAAACAGCAAGCACTATCCCAGCTAACAGCTCATGCCGCAGGCATACCCCTTGTCCCCGCCGCATATCCTCCCATGAGGTGATGCTGTGGTTTCCGTATGTCTGATTGCGCTGAGCCTGGCGGTGGACGCCGCCGCCGCCTCTGTCTGCTGCGGCCTGTCCTCCCCCGGATTCCGTCGCCGGGACGGGGTGCGGCTGGGGCTGTGGTTTGGGGGATTCCAGTTTGGAATGACCCTCTTGGGCGGCATGGCTGGGGGCGAGCTGAACGAACACTGCCGTCTCATCGGCGGTATGGTGGCCTTTGGTCTGCTGACGTACTTAGGGGGGCGGATGCTGCTGGACGCGCTGGCGCCGGTGGCCGGGGAGCCGCCGGTCTACGCCCTGACCACCCCCGCTGTGGCGGCGCTGGCCCTGGCCACCAGCCTGGACGCCCTGGCGGTGGGAGTTTCCGTGGCCTTTCTGGAGGTGGGGCTGTGGAAGTCTGCCGCCGTCATCGGCGCGGTGGCCTTCGTTCTGTCGCTGCTGGGGAGCCTGCTGGGGAAGCAGATCGGGCAGCGGGTCCAGCGGTGGGCCAGCGCGGGAGGCGGTCTGGCCCTGGCCTGCATCGGCGCAAAAATCCTGTGGGGCGTGCTGGCCGGGCAGTAAAGGAGACTCTCTTTTATTAGTCATCCCCTTGAAGCAGCCCAGTTTAGTGGCTGGTGAATAGTGGCTAGAAAGTAGGCGTTTCTGCTAAAAATCCAATATTTATGGGAGAAAACCGACACCAGACGACAAGCACTATCCCCTCTTGCCTCCCCTGAAAGGGGAGGAGGGCCGCCGCCTTTTGGCGGTGGCGGAGGGGTTTCAAAACTCGACAAAAAAACAAGATCTCAGAAAAGAATAACGGATACCGCGAGACAACACACGGGGCTGCGCCGCATGGCGCAGCCCCGGCTTCAAATAAACGGCGGACCCGCTGGAAAACAGGAGGGTAAATCTCATTTTAGAAGGGATCATGAAAAACTTGCAGCCAAGCCAGCCACAAACAAGGAAAGGAAGGCCGCGGGTCTGCCGCATTTGACGAAAGGGGTTAAGACCACGGGAGATTAAATCTTGCCGTCCAGCCGGTCCAGCATATCCCAGCAGCCCAGCAGGTACATGATGCCCAGCGCCCGGTCGTACAGGCCGTAACCGGGTCGGCAGACCTCGCCCCAGATGTGGCGGCCATGGTCGGGCCGGATGTAGCCGTCAAAGCCGCAGTCGTGGTAGGCCCGCATGATTTCCAAAATCTGCGTGTCGCCGTCGCAGTCCCGGTGAGAGGCTTCGGAGAAGTCGCCGTTGGGGAAGTGCTTCACGTTGCGGATGTGGGCAAAGGCGATGCGGTCGCAGTAGGTGCGGATGATGTCGGGAATGTCGTTGTCCTTATTGGCCCCCAGCGAGCCGGAGCAGAGACACAGGCAGTTGTACTCGTCGTCCACCATGGACAGGAACCGCCCGATGGACTCCTTGTCCACCAGCAGGCGGGGCAGGCCGAAGATGTCCCATGGGGGATCGTCCGGGTGAATAGCCATTTTGATACCAGTCTCCCGGCAGGTGGGCATAATGGCCTCCAGGAAGTATTTCAGGTTCTCCCAGAGCTTTTCCTTGGTGACGGGGCGGTACATCTCAAACAGCTCGTCCAGCTTGGCCATGCGCTCCGGCTCCCAGCCGGGGAAGGTCATGCCGTGGAGGTTCTCCAGGATGTAGTTGGCCATCTCCTTGTAGTCCTGCTGGATTTTCGCCGCCTCATAGTACAGGGCGGTGGAGCCGTCCCCCATGGGGTGGAACAGGTCGGTGCGGGTCCAGTCGAAGATGGGCATAAAGTTATAGGTGACGACCTTGACGCCGAACTTGGACAGGTTCCGCAGGGTGGTCTTGTAGTTCTCGATGTACTTGTCCCGGGTGGGCAGGCCCACCTTGATGTCGTCGTGGACGTTGACGGACTCCACCACGTCCATGTTGAAGCCGTAGCCCTCGATCTGCTGGCGGGCGACCTCGATTTCGTCCACTTCCCAGACCTCGCCGGGCTGTTTGTCGTGCAAGGCCCAGACCAGGCCGGTCACGCCGGGAATCTGCTTGATCTGCTCCTGGGTGATGCTGTCGTTGCCCTCGCCGTACCAGCGAAATGTCATTTGCATAGAGTTTCCTCCTCTTTTTGGTGTGGGGGACTGCCGTTCACGCTTGGGGCCTGGGGGCGGCAGTCCCGCCAATGGTGATTTGGTCAGGGTACGCAATTAGCCTACATATTTGTGCAGGGTGGCGCGGACCGCGCCGGGTCCCGCCAGTTCCTCTTTCAGATAGCCCTCGACCTTGGCCGCCAGAGGGGTCTCCGTCAGGTCGGAGCCGAAAATGGCGGTGTTGGAGAGGATGGGCTGGAGCTTGCCCGCGACGCTCTCCGGGTCGCCCAGCTCTACCCCGGCGAGCATGGCCTGCATATCCGCCTTCATGGGGTCGGCGGAGACCTCCATGGGCGCGCCGTTGTCATCCACTGCCAGCAGGTAGCGCAGCCAGCCCGCGATGGCCAGGGGAATGGCCACCAGCTGGTCCAAATCCTTGCCCTCGCTGCGGTAGCTCTTGATGGTCTCGCCGTAGCGGACGGGAATCTTCTGGGAGGTATCGGTGGCGATGCGCTGGGGCGTGTCGGGCATGTAGGGGTTGGGCAGACGCTCGTTGACCACCTCGTCGATGAACGCCTTGGGGGAGAGAATTTCCGGGTCCACCACCACGGGCAGTCCCTCCTGATAGCCCAGCCGCTTGACGAGATTGGACAAATCCTCGTCCTTCATCTCGTCGCAGATGAGGGTATACCCCAGCAGACAGCCGTAAACGGCCAGCGCCGTGTGCAGGGGGTTCAGGCAGGTAGTGACCTTCATGGTCTCGGACTTGTTGACGGTAGCGCGGGTGCCGAAGTAGACCCCCGCCTTCTCCAGCGGCGGACGGCCATTGGGGAAGGTGTCCTCGATGACCAGATACTGGGGCCGCTCCGCGTTGACGAAGGGGGCGATGAAGGTGCCCTTGGCGGTTTTCACCGGGGCGATGTCCTCGATTCCGGCCTCCTCCAGCGCCTTTTGCACAGCGGGAGCGGGTCGGGGAGTGATTTTGTCGATCATGGACCAGGGAAAGGCGATGGTTTTCTCGTCGGTCAGGTAATCCATGAAGCCCTGGTCCACAAAGCCTTTCTCCAGCCAGGCTTTGGCAATCTCCATCACGGAAGCCTGGAGTTTTTCGCCGTTGTGGGAGCAGTTGTCCATGGACACCACGGCCAGGGGATACTTTCCGGCCTTGTACCGCTCCAGCAGCAGGGCGCAGACGATGCTCATGGCGTGGCGGGCGGCGGCGGGGCCTTCCTCCATGTCGGCCACGACAACAGGCATCAGGGAGCCGTCCACCCGCCGCAGGGCGTAGCCCTTCTCGGTGATGGTGAAGGAGATCATCTGGAGGCCAGGGTCGGTGAAAATTTCCTTCATCCGGGCCATGTTCGCGGGGTTGGTGCTGTCCACCGCGATGCCCTCCACAATGCCCGCCTGAATCTCACGGTCAAAGGAGCCGTCGGCGTTCAGGGTGACGTTGAGGGTCAGGTTGTCGAAGGGGTCGTAGATGTCGGAGATAATGCCGTAGTCGAAGGTCTCCGCGGCGATGATGCCCCGGTCGCAGACCCCCGCGTTCAGCATCCGCTGGGCCAGGGAGCCGATGAAGCCCCGGAAGATGTTGCCCGCTCCGAAGTGGACCCACATGGGGTTGGCTTTGGTGCGGGTCGCCACCTGCTCCGCGTCATACTGGGGCAGGGTGACGCCCGCGGCGGCCCAGCCCGCTTTGTCCTGTAAGGAAGCAAGGTTCAGTTTCATAGCAAACGCTCCTTCTCTGCCGCTTGGGTGGTTCACGCACGCTCCAGCGGCAGCGGAACGTGCGGATGGTTCAATTTTTGGGAAATCTGTAAAATTTTTTGATTGTTTTTCATTCAGAGAAAATGCCCATTGACCTTTTCGCCAAAAGTCATTACAATAGGGTTGCCATGTTTGTGACAACTGCCGCCTACCATATACACATAAATGAGGTGAGTACCATCAAAGTGACAGAACGCTTTCCCCAGGAGACCGGGCGCTCCTACGCTTACCGCATGATCCGTGAAAATATCATCTCCACCGAGTTGGCTCCAGGCAGTCTGGTCAGCGAAAAGGAGCTGGCCCAGCAACTGAACTTGTCCCGCACCCCCGTCCGGGAGTCGCTGATCGACCTGGCCCAGGTGGGAATTGTAGAGGTGTTTCCCCAGCGCGGCAGCCGCATTTCCTACATCAACTGCGAAATGGTGGAAGAGGCCCAGTTTGCGCGTTTCGCTCTGGAACACGCCGCCTGCCACCGCCTTTGTTCGGAGGAGACCCTGCCCGACCTGTCGGTGCTGGCGGAGAATATCAACGCCCAGCAGCAGGCTTTGGCCGAGGGCGACAACGCCGCGTTCCTCAAGCTGGACGATGAATTTCACCAGTCCCTTTTTCAGCTGGCGGGGCTGTCCCACATCTTCCAGCTCATCAGCAGCTTTGCCATCCACTTCGACCGGATGCGCAGCCTGTCCCTCGGCGTGGCAGACGTGAACAAGCTGGTAGCCGACCACATAGAGCTGGCGGACTGCCTCGCCGCACAGGACGAGGTTTCCATCAACCAGGTGTTGGAACGCCACCTGAACCGCTACAAAATTGACGAGGAAGCCATTCGCCGCGCGCACCCCACCTTTTTCCCGGAGGGAGACCGCTGACGCGGCCAAAACTGCCCTTCCCGCCCCGAACCGTTTTCGGTTCGGGGCTTTTTTGACGTTATTCGTCCTCGGCCATGCCGATCAGGTCGAACTTCTCCGTGCTGACCACGATTTGGAAGTCCTCCTTTTGCGGCATGGCGCACTTGACCTGGATGCAGCGGTCAGACAGGTTGTAGAACCAGCCCTCGTCCGCCCCGTCGTAGGCGTCCCGCACGATGTAACGGGTGACGGGCCTGCCGTCCACCGTGACCCAGAAGGCCCCCTTCTCCTTGCTGACCACCCGAAGGGTGATGTACTCCACGGTGGGGACATAGCTGCCCTCCCGGTGGAAGGAGATGACCTTCCGCTCCCCGGCCTGGACGGAGATGGTGGTTTTGGCGTAAACCCCCCGCTCAAAGTCCTGGGTGTGGCCGTCGTCGTCGTAAAAGACGTGGGTGCAGTCGCTCTCTGCGCCGATGACGAAGTCCAGGTTCCGCAGCACGTCGGTGGACGCCTGGTGGATGTCCTCGCTGGTGTAGTAAATGGCGCTGCCCCGCAGGAACATGGGGATAGAGCTGAGGGTGACGGGCACCTCGATGGTCTGGCCCCCCGCATAGGCCCGCATGTTGTCGTTCATGTCGTACCAGGTGGCCCCGGCGGGCAGGTAGACCTGACGGGTTTTCGCCCCTTCCTCCAGCACGTTGGCTACCAGCACCGAGCTGCCGAACAAAAAGGTCAGCAGCTTGTCGTTGTAGCAGTTCTTGTCGTGGGGGAACTCCAGGAACAGGGGCCGCATGGCGGGCATTCCGTTGGTGTGGGCCTCGTACATCAGGGAGTAGAGGTAGGGCATCATCCGGTAGCGCTGGGCGTAGGCCGCCTGCACGTCTGCCAAATGCTCCTCGTACATCCAGGGCTGGGTGACGGTGTTGTCGTTGTTGGCGGAGTTCATACAGAACCGGGGCTGGAACGCGCCGCTCTGGATCCACCGCAGCAGCAGCTCACCGCTGGGGGCCGGCCCGGCGAAGCCGCCGATGTCGCACCCCATGTTGGGGCAGCCGGACAGCCCCATGCCGATGATGGTGGCCACGTTGAATTTCAGCGTCCGCCAGTCGGTCAGGTTGTCGCCGCCCCACACCTGGGCGTACCGCTGGATACCCGCGAACCCGGCCCGGTTGATGATGTAGGGCCGCTCGTTGGGGTAGACCTCCGCGATGGCCTCCTTCGCCAGGTACGCCATCATATTGCTGTGGATGATTTTCAGCTGAGCCATGTCGCCTCCCATGCCCTCAAAGGAGCAGTAGGCGGTGCGGTCCTCCACGCCGTCCAGCTCGCAGTTGTCGTTCCAGACGGTTTTGGTGCCCTTTTCCAAAATATTGGTTTTCAGCAGTTCCTTCCAACAGTCCCTGGCCTTGGGGTCGGTGAAGTCCACAAACCGGCCCACGCCGCCCCACCAGCGTCCATAGTAGTCCTCTTTGCCGTCGGGGGTCTTGATGAAGGCATCTGCCTCCTTGAACCGGTCCATATAGGGGTGGTTTTGCAGGATGCCGGGCTTCAGATTGGGGATGACGTTGATGCCCCGCTCGTTCATGTGGGCGAAGAAGCCCTCCGGGTCTGGGAAACGGCGCTTGTTCCAGTTGAATACATAGCGCAGATTGTCCTCCTCGCCGGAGGAATAGCCGCTGGCCAGCCAGAAGTTGTCGATGTAGATTTTCTCGGCAAAGTGCTTGTCGATGACCTTGTAGATCTCCTGGTCGCAGTCCTTTTCCAGCTCGGCATAGTACATGGTGCTGGCAGTGAAGCCCAACGACTGCTTGGTGGGCATGGCGCAGCGTCCGGTCAGCTGAGTGTACCGGTCCAGCACGGCGGACATCTCCGGCCCGTTGATGAGGAACAGGTCGATGTCGCCGCCGTCGGTCTGGTAGTAGCAGTAGCGCTCCCAGTAGCCGCTGATCTCGTTGCACATGTCAAAGGCCGCGTCATAGCTGTTGTTGTAGAACAGGCCCACAGCCTTCTGCACGTCCTCGTTGACGCGGATGTAAAAGGGGATGTGCTTATAGAGGGGGTCGCCAAACTCCGGGTCGTGGCCGATGGCGTCCTTGGGGCACATCCGCATGTGGCGGCCCTTTTTGTCCAGGTGGCCGGTCTTTTCGCCAAAGCCATAGAAGTGGTCCTTGTCCCGGTCCACCTTGGAGTAGTGGGTCAGGCGGCCCAGCTGGTCCCGGTCAAAGGCCCGCTCCGCCAAGTCGGAGTAGAGCAGCGTTCCCTCGCTGTCGTAGAGGCGGAAGTGGAAGGGCCGCTTGTTCAGCACCAGCCGCAGGGTGGCGGTGCGGAAGGTCAGCGCCTTGTCCGTCTCCTCATAGGGGACGGACAGAGCGGTGATGCGCTGGCGTTCGTCCTTTAACAGCTCATCCAGGTCGTCGTCCCAGGCGGTGGTGACCAGGGCGTAGGACGCCTCCTGGAACCGCTTGTCGAAGCTGACGCGGATGCGCAAAATGTCGTCGGTCAGGAAAATCAGCTTCACGTCCGCCGCGTCGCCGTGGACCAGATAGCCGTTGTCCAGTTTTTCGATGGATTGATAACTTCTCAGCAGCATGGCAGACTTCCCTTTCTTGTGTCACGCACCTCCCTGGGGAGCGCCGGGGTGAAATGCCCCGGCGCTCCTTTTTGGGAGGAAATCTTTCGGTTACATACCGATTACATACCGATCAGGTCAAACTGCTCGAAGGAGACCGTCAGGGTCACGTCCTTCCTGGGGTTGGGGTACTTGACCAGCACGGCCTTCTTGGTCTGGCTGTAATACCAGCCGGACTCGGCGGCCTCGAACTTGCGGCGGTTCAGGAAGTGCTCCAGCTGGGTGTCGCCCAGGCTGACCCAGAAGGGGCTCTTGTCCTTGCGGATCATCTCCACCACAACGCTCTCCACGTGGTCGGTGTAGCTGCCCTCGGCGGTGAAGTTCACCTTGACCACGTCCGCGCCGGACATCTGAATGGTGGTCTTGCGGTACACGCCCTGGGTGTAGTCGTTGCTGTCGCCGTCGTCGTCATACATGACGTAGGTGCTGGCTTCCTTGCCGGGGGCCAGGGTCAGGTGCAGGGCGGTGGTGTGGTCCTGGCACATGCTCATCAGCTGATTGTCGGCCATGGGCACGATGGCGCCCTCCCGCAGGAACATGGGGATGGACTTCATGGTGACGGGGATCTCCACCGTCTGGCCGCCCTCGTAGCAGGTGAAGTTGTTGCCCCAGTCGTACCACTTGCACCCGGCGGGCAGATAGACCTTCTTGGTCTTGGCGCCCTTCTCGATGACGTTGGCCACCAGGATGTCCCGGCCAAAGGTGAACTCGAAGCTCTCGTCATAGACCTTGGGGTCGTCCTGGAACTCATAGACCAGGGCGCGCATGATGGGTGCGCCGGTCTGGGTGGCCTCGTACTCGGCGGAGTAGAGGTAGGGGGTCATGCGGTAACGCAGCAGAATGGCGTCCCGGATGATGTCGGCGCTGCCCCGGAACATCCACGGCTCGGTAACGGTGTTGTCGTTGCTGGCGGAGTGGATGGAGAACCGGGCCTGGAAAATGCCCTGCTGTACCCAGCGGACGAACAGCTCCTCTTCGGGAGCGGGACCGGCAAAGCCGCCGATGTCCGCGCCCTCGTTGGGCTGACCGGAGAGGCCCATGCCGGTGATGATGGGGATGTTGTACTGGAGGGAGGTCCAGCTGGTGTAGTTGTCGCCGCACCAGGTCTGGGCGTACTTCTGGATGCCGGAGCTGCCGGAACGACAGACGGAGTAGGGCCGCTTGCTGGAATCATGCTCCCGGACGGCCTCGTTGCTCAGGCGGCACATCAGGGTGCTCATGATGGGCTTCAGCTGGGCGATGGTGCCGCCCTTGCCGTCGAAGTTGCAGATGGCGTCCTTGTCCATCAGGCTGTCGTACTCGCAGTTGTCGTTCCAGATGGAGTTGGTGCCCACGTCGATCAGGTTGTCGGTGACGTACTTCTTCCAGATCTCACGGGCTTCGGGCTTGGTGTAATCCCAGAAAGCGCCGTCGCCGCCCCACCACGCGCCGACCGCGTAGGTGGAGGGGTCCTCGCTGTCCCGGACGAACACGTCCTGAGAGTTGAACTCGTCGAACCAGGGGTGGCACAACAGGATGCCCGGCTTGATGTTGGGCACGTTCTCAGCGCTCTTGGCCATCATCTCGTGGAAATACTTGCTGGGGTCCTTGAACCGCTCGGTGTTCCAGTAGAACACGCAGCGCTTGTTGTTGTAGCTGGTGTAGCCGGAGGACAGGTGGAAGCCGTCGATGGGGAAGCCTTCCTCTTTGATGGTGTCAATGAAGCCCAGCACCGCGTCATCGCTGTCCTTCTCCAGCTCGGGATAGTACATGGAGGAACCCTGATAGCCCAGGGCACGCTTGGGCAGCAGAGCGGGACGGCCCGTCAGCAGGGTGTAGTTGTCCACGACCTTGGCAAGGGTGTTGCCGCCCAGCAGGTACAGGTCGATGTCGCCGCCGTCGGCCTGCCAGTAGGTGTACCGGGGCCAATAGTTGCTCTTTTCACGGCCCATGTTGAACGCGGACTCGTAGAAGTTGTGATAAAACAGGCCCACGGCCTTCTGAGTGTCCCGGTTGAGCTGAATGTAGAAGGGGATGTGCTTATAGAGGGTGTCCATCTTGGTGGGGTCGTAGCCCATGGCGTCGGTGGCCCGCTCCCGCAGGAACTCTTTGTTCTTGTTCAGCTTGCCGGTCTTTTCACCGAAGCCATAGAAGCAGTCCTCTTCGTTCATGCGGCTGTAGTGGACGACCCGGTTGTTGCTGTCCTTGACGAAGGGGTTGCCGGGCAGGGAGCTGTAAAGCAGGGTCCCCTCGCTGTCGTAGAGCTTGAAGCACAGGGGGTCTTTCTCCACCACCAGCTTGACCGCGGCGGAGGCCAGGGTCAGGGCGGCCTCGTCGTCGGTGACAGCGGGGGCCACGGGGGTCAGGTGCTTCCGTTCGGGGAACAGGGGGTCCAGCCGGTCCTCCCACGCCACGGTGTCGAGGACATAGGACTCTTCCGCGAACTCCTTGTCGAAGGAGGCCCGGACGCGGACGATCTCATCGGTGACAAAGCAGACCTTCACGTCCGCCTGGTTGGTGTGGATCAGGTACATCCCGCCCTGAGGCTCGTACCCGGCGTAAGTGGTACAAATTTTCATAAAACGCTCCTTCAAACCAAAGTTGTCTGGTTTTTGCTTGCCTTTCGCAGAAAAAACCGACATTTTTTGTCCGTTTTGGGTAAAATAACGGCGGTTCCCGGCAATCCGTGGGTTGCAAGAGAACCGCCGCAGAGACGTTATAACACTATGCTGTTTTGTGTGAAATGGAACTTACGGTCAGGTCCACCACATGGACTCCACCAGGTGCAGGGCGTAAGGCACGCACAGCGGGATGGCGGGGATGAAGGTGACCAGTAGCAGGGCGATGACCATGCAGCAGAAGATGGGGACAATGTACTTGGTGACGCCCTCTATCTTCACGTGAGAGACGCCGCAACCCACGAACAGGCAGGAGCCAACAGGCGGGGTGACGGAGCCGATGCCCAGGTTCAGGATGAGCATCAGGCCGAAGTGGACGGGGCTCATGCCAATGCTGGTGGCGATGGGCAGGAAGATGGGGGTGAAGATCAGCACGGCGGGGGTCAGGTCCAGGAACATGCCCATGACCAGCAGGAACACGTTCATGATGAGCAGCAGCACATAACGGTTGCTGGAAATGCTCATCAGACCGGCGCTGATGGCTTCGGGGATGCCGGTGTAGGACATGACGTAGGACATGATGGAGGAGGACGCGATCAGGAACAGGATGGTGGCGGAGCTCTTCATGGTGTCGGCCAGCAGGTCGTACAGAGTCTTGAGGTTCATCTCCCCGTAAACGAATGCCAAAACACCGCAGTACAGGCACATGACAACGCCGGCCTCGGTAGCGGTGAACGCGCCGCCCAGGATGCCGCCCATAACGATGATGACGGCCAGCAGGGATGGGATGGCGTCGATGAAGATCTTCCAGCCAGGGTCCTCTTCCTTGACGGTGGACTTGGAATAACCCTTCTTAAGTGCCAGATAGATGGCCATAGCGCCCACGCACAAGCCCAGCAGGATGCCGGTCAGGTAGCCGCCCATGAACAGCGCGGTGACGGAGACGCCGCCGGCGGTGATGGAGTAAAGGATCAGGGGACCGGAGGGCGGGATCAGGATGCCGGTGGGGGCAGCGCAGATGTTGACCGCCGCGGAATAGTTGGGGTCATACCCCTCGTCGTTCTCCAGAGGGCCAAGGATGGAGCCCATGGCGGAGGTGGCGGCCACGGAGGAGCCGGACACGGCGCCGAAGAACATAGAGGCCAGCACGTTGGTGGCGGCCAGGTAGCCGGGAATCCAGCCCACGAGCAGACGGGCCAGACGGATGAGCCTTCTGGCGATGCCGCCCTTGTTCATGATGTTGCCGCCCAGGGAGAAGAAGGGCAGCGCCAGCAGGGAGAAGGAGTCCAGGCCGGAGAAGCAGCGCTGAGCCGCCGTCAGAGCAAAGACGGCGGGGTCCATGCCCGCTGCGAACGCGGTGGCGATGGAGGCGATGCCGATGCCGGCGGAGATAGGTACACCCGCCAACAGCAAAATGGCAAAGGAGCCGAACATAACGATGATAGACTGTACGACCATTATTCTTCGACCTCCTTATTGTTACCAGTGAAAATCTGGATGTATTTCAAAATACGGGCCACGACGATGAACACGCCGGAGATGGGAAGAATAGAATAGAGGATCTTGTAGGGGATGTGCAGCACGGAAGAGATGTTGGTGGCGTTCATCATCAGTCGGCCGCCGCCATAGATAAAGACGTAGCAGACGAAGAACAGGGTCATCACTTCGATGAACACAAACAGGACGGCGGAAGCGACGCCGTGGACGCGGTCCTTGACCAGGTCCAGGGACAGGTGCTCGTCCTTGTAGAAGCAGTAGGCGGAGCCGAGCAGGGAGGCCCAAATCAGCACGTACCGCAAAACCTCGTCGGTAAAGGTCGAGGGATTATTCAGGATAAACCGGGTGAAGATCTGCCAGGTGCCAAAGACGACCAGCGCGCCCATGGCAACGGCCATAACAAACCGCATCACCAGGTCCAAAATCTTATCAAGGGTTTTCAAGATTTCATCTCCTTCTCAAAGAGGCGGGAAACGCTGATGAAATGGCTTCGGAGGGTTCCAGCAATTTCATCAGGGATTCCCTCTTGGGTGAACCGGGTGGACGGCGGCGCAGGAGTCTCTCCGGCCCCTGTGCCGCCGCCGGATGAATCAAAATAACGAAGAAATGAGAGAAGTGTAAATCAAATCAGGCAAGGGCCTGGATCTGAGCGACCAGATCGGCGACCTCGGTATCCAGGTCGTCATAGAGGCTCTGGCAAGCCTCGCGGAACGCTTCGATGTCCATCTCGTCGGACTCGATGAAGGTCACGCCGTTGGCGATGGCGTCGGCCTCGCACTCTTCCTCGAACTCATCCCAAGCGGTCTTGTACTCTTCGGTAGCGGCCTGAGCGCAGGACTTCAGGATGTTCTGCTGGTTCTCAGACATGGAGTTCCAGGTGGAGGTGGAGATGACCAGGATGTCGGGGATACGGGTGTGCTCGTCGTAGCAATAGTACTGAGTCACGTCGGAGTGGTCACGCATGGCAGTGATGTTGTTCTCAGCGCCGTCGATGGTGCCGTTCTGCATGGCGGTGTAGACCTCGCTGTAGCTCATAACAGTGGAGGAGCCGCCCAGAGCAGCCATCATGTTGGTGGCGATGGTGGAGTCCATGGTACGGATCTTCAGGCCCTTCAGGTCATCGGGGCTGTAGATGGGGGTGTCAGCGGTGTAGAAGGAACGGGCGCCGGAGTCGAACCAGGTCAGGCCGATGAAGCCATCGCTCTCGGTCAGGCCCATCAGGGTCTCGCCGATCTCGCCGTCCATGACCTCGAAGTAATGCTCTTCACTCTCGAACAGGTAGGGCAGGGAGGCCACGTCCCAGGTGGAGTTGAAGTTGGACAGGGTGGAAGCGGAGACCTTTGCCATCTCCAGCGCGCCGGCCTGGATGCTGGCGATGTTGTCGGACTCGCTGCCCAGGGTGCCGTTGGCTTTGATGGTGATGTTGATGGTGCCGCCGGACTGCTCAGCCACGTCCTCGGCGAAGGAGGTCAGCTGAATGTGGATGGCATGGTCCTCGGCCAGGCCGTGGGACAGGACCAGGTTGAAGGTCTGCTCGTCGCCGTCGGCGGTGGTGGTGGCAGCGGCGGAGCTGTCGCTGTCGCTGTCAGTGGTGGTCGTGGTGCTGCTGCTGGAGCTGCCGCCGCAGGCCGCCATGGTGAACATCATAGCAGCCGCGCAGAACGCAGCCAGGATGGAACGGGTGATTCTGTTTTTCATGTGATTTCCTCCTTGCATATTTCACGGCGCGCCTGTCGCGCCGCGTTTAACATGGTTCAGTTCCTGTGCAGGCGGTCCTTGACGGCCTGGCGCAGGTCGTGGAAGTTCATCATCAGCAGGGACGTGTCCTGCCACTTCTTGCCGGTCTTTTCCACGATAAAGTGCCGGAAAGCATCGGGTTTCGGGGGGTCCAGGGTGTTTTTGTCCAGCATAACGGCGTTCTGCCGGTCGAAGAACAGGTAAAAGTAGTCCCCCTCCTCCACCAGCCGGTCCACGGCGGCGTATTTGTAGAGCTGTTTGCCCTCCACCACCCGGACGGAGGATTCGCCGAACTGGAGCGTCACGGTGCTGACCGCGCCGTTCCGGGCCTCGATGACCCCTTCTGCCTTCACCTTGCTGGGGAAGTCCATCGCCACGATGAACCAGCAGCCGATGAGCAGGCAGAGGACCTTGATGCCCACATGGACGCCGGTGAACAGGGCCACGGCAATCAGCGCCAGCCCGACCAGCGCCCGGATGATGATTCTCAGTCGGTCATAGGTGAAGTACTCCGCCCGAAAGACCTTTTGAATGGTCGGCTCGTCATAGGTTATGCTGGCGGTGTACTGTATCTTACTCTTTTTCATAAACCGCCTTTCCCTTGAAACACCCGGCTGGGTTGTGCAATTTGACCGGATACACCTTGTATACCAGTTATATACTAGAATCTTATTACAAATCCCATTAAAAATCTATTGACAAGTTGACTGGAAAAACCGGGCTATTTTTGGTTATTTTGACGATTCATCAGTTATTTAGATAAAAGACGTTCTTCTTTTGGCTTTTGCTTCAACCGGGTGTGAAACGGCCCGCCGTCCAGCCAGAGACGGGGCATAAAAATCCCCCGGTCCGTTTCCAGACCGGGGGATAGGGTTATTCAGGCGGTATTACTTTCTGGGGTTGCGGATGGCAGCCTGAGCCGCGGCAAGCCGGGCGATGGGCACCCGGAAGGGGCTGCAAGAGACATAGGTCAGGCCGATGTTGTGGCAGAACTCGATGGAGACGGGGTCGCCGCCGTGCTCGCCGCAGATGCCCATGTGCATGTCGGGACGGGTCTCGTAGCCCAGATCCACGGCCAGCTTCATCAGACGGCCCACACCACGGCGGTCCAGCCGCTGGAACGGGTCGTGCTCGATGAGCTTCTTGTCCATATAGGTGCCCAGGAACTTGCCCGCGTCGTCACGGGAGAAGCCCCAGGTCATCTGGGTCAGGTCGTTGGTGCCGAAGCAGAAGAACTGCGCTTCCTTGGCGATGGCGTCGGCCCGGACGCAGGCGCGGGGGATCTCGATCATGGTGCCGATCTCATAGGGCAGGTCGATGCCGGCCTTGGCGATGAGGCCGTCGGCCACGTTGGTGATGATGGCTTTGACGTATTTCAGCTCGTGGTCGGAGGCCACCAGGGGGACCATGATTTCAGGCACGACCTTCTCGCCGGTCTCATTGTAGACGTTGATGGCGGCCTCAAAGATGGCCTGGACCTGCATTTCCGCGATTTCCGGCCACTGGATGGGCAGACGGCAGCCGCGCATACCCATCATGGGGTTGACCTCCTGGAGGCTGACGACGATGGCCTTCAGCCGCCCGAAGCTCATGTTCATGGTCTTGGCCAGGCTTTCGATGTCCGCGTCCTCGGTGGGCAGGAACTCATGCAGAGGCGGGTCCAGCAGACGGATGGTGACAGGCAGGCCCTTCATGGCCTTGAAGATGCCCTCGAAGTCGCCCCGCTGCATGGGCAGGATCTTGTTCAGGGCGATGCGGCGCTCCTTCTCGGAGGGAGCCACGATCATCTCCCGCACGGCGGGGATGCGGTCCTCAGCGAAGAACATATGCTCGGTGCGGACCAGGCCCACGCCCTCGGCGCCGAAGTCACGGGCCACGCCAGCGTCGTGGGGGTTGTCCGCGTTGGTGCGGACCTGGAGCTGGCGGTACTTGTCGGCCCAGCCCATGATGGTGGCGAAGTCACCGGCGATCTGGGCCTCTTCGGTCTCCAGGCGGCCCAGGTAGACGTTGCCGGTGGAGCCGTCCAGGGAGATGTAGTCGCCCTCATGGATGGCGGTGCTGCCGCCCAGAACGGCGATTTTGCGCTCCTCGTCCACGATGAGGCTGGCGACGCCGGCCACGCAGCAGCGGCCCATACCGCGGGCGACCACGGCGGCGTGGGAGGCGCGGCCGCCGCGGGCGGTCAAGATGCCTTCGGCCACCTGCATACCCACGATGTCCTCGGTGGAGGTCTCCTGGCGGACCAGGATGACGGGCTGCTCAGAGGCGTGGGCCTCGCAGTCCTCAGCGGTGAAGTACACCGCGCCGCAGCCCGCGCCGGGGGAGGCGGGCACGCCGTTGGCGATGGGCTTGGCAGTGGCCAGAGCGCGCTCGGTGAAGTTGTTGTGCAGCACGGCGTCCAGGCTGTTCGGCTCGATCATCAGCAGGGCCTCCTGCTCGGTGATGAGGCCCTCTTTCACCAGGTCCACGGCGATTTTCAGCGCCGCGCCGGGGGTGCGCTTGCCGTTCCGGGTCTGGAGCATGTAGAGCTGGCCCCGCTCGATGGTGAACTCCATGTCCTGCATATCCCGGTAGTGGTTCTCCAGCCGGTTGGCGATTTCCACGAACTGGTCATAGACGGCGGGGTTGATCTTTTTCAGCTCGGAGATGTCGGAGGTGCGGCGGATACCGGCCACCACGTCCTCGCCCTGGGCGTTCATCAGGAAGTCGCCGTACAGCTCCTTCTCGCCGGTGGTGGGGTTACGGGTAAAGGCCACGCCGGTGCCGGAGTCGTCGCCCCAGTTGCCAAAGACCATGGTCTGGACGTTGACGGCGGTGCCCCAGTCGGCGGGGATGTCGTTCATGGCGCGGTAGACCTGGGCGCGGGGGTTGTCCCAGCTGCGGAACACGGCCTTGACGGACTCCATCAGCTGGACCTTGGGGTCCTGGGGGAAGTCCTCGCCCATCTTCTCCTTGTAGTACGCCTTGAACTTCTCCACCAGCAGCATCATGTCCTCGGTCAGCAGCTCGCTGTCCAGCTGGACGCCACGGCTCTCCTTGACCAGATCGATGATGACCTCAAAGTTCTTCTTGGGCAGCTCCATAACCACGTCGGAGAACATCTGGATGAACCGGCGGTAGGAGTCGTAGACAAAGCGGGGGTTGCCGGTCAGCTTGACCAGGCCCTCGGCCACGGTGTCGTTGATGCCCAGGTTCAGGATGGTGTCCATCATGCCGGGCATGGAGGCCCGGGCGCCGGAACGGACGCTGACCAGCAGGGGGTTCTCCGGGTCGCCGAACTTCTTGCCGTTCAGCTCTTCCAGAACGGCCAGCTTCTCCAAAATCTCCGCCTGGATCTCGTCGTTGATTTTGCGCCCGTCCTCATAATACTGGGTGCAGGCTTCGGTGGTGACGGTGAATCCCTTGGGCACCGGCATACCGGCGTTGGTCATCTCAGCCAGGTTCGCGCCTTTGCCGCCCAGCAGCTCGCGCATGTCCTTGTTGCCTTCGGAAAACAGATAAACGAATTTTTTGCTCATGGATACGATACATCTCCTTTGATAAGATAAATGTAGCAGCTTCGTCCCCTCTGACGCTTCAACTGCCTTGCAGACCACATGAGATGTGGGTCTGCCTACCATTATACCAAACATTTCGCATTTTGCAACCGGTACTTTTGGTTAAGTTGTAAAAAATTCGCCCAGAATAAAAAAGCAGCGCCGCGGAGGCGTTCCCGCGGCGCTGGAAAAAGGTTTCGTTGGCGTTTAACGGCAGGCGGCTGGTTTACCACCTGAATTGCACATTGCACATTGCTAATTGCAAATTTAAGTATTCGCCCTGCGGAAATAATCCCGCATAGCCACCCAGTCGTCCACCAGGTTGACCAACACGGCCTCCCGGCTGTGGGGCGCGTGGCGGGACACCGGCCACATATGGGAGAGGATGATGTTCTCCTCCTTGGGAGTCAGGTCGGTGATCTGCCGGGCGTTGGCCGCCGCCTCCTCCGGGTGGTTGAGGATCACCCAGCCGTGATACCCGGCAGGGCGGCAGGTCCTGTCGTGGTAAAAGAGGTCGTGGAGCATGGCGGCCCGCGCCGTGGCCCGTGCGTCCAGCCCCAGCCGCCGGGCGATGCGGTAAGAGAGCAGCGCCACCCGGACGGTGTGGTCGTAGCGGTTGACGTTCCGGTGATGAGAGTAGCGCCTGATTTGCCGCAGCTCCGGCCGCAGGGCCAGGGTCCCCACTGCCTCCGTGAAATCGCTCTGCCAGTTCCAGCCTTTTTGAGCCATAAAAATCACCTCTGGCGTTGATTATATCACAACGCCAGAGGATTTGTCTGTGGTAATTTCTGAAAATTTTTTGTTACCGGTTTGTTAAGAAGCGTCGGCGGAGCTGTCGGCGGCCTCCTGTGCGGCGCTGACCACGGTTTGCAGCTCGGTCAGGTTCTCGCAGAAGGTCTGCGCGTCCAGTTTATCATAGGCGCTGGCCAGCTCGACCTCGGCCTCATCCGCCCAGGTGGTCATCAGGGTGTTGAAGTCGTCGCTGATGTAGTCCTCCTCCAGGGCGTCCATGTCCACGTCCAGCCGCAGCAGCACAAAGTAGCCGTAGCTGGTCTGGTCGGTCATGCCCAGCTCGCCCACCTCCAGGGCGGACACGGCCTCCTTGAAGCCGTCCACCAGGGAGTCGTCGTCGCTGTAGGAGTATTCCTCGGTGTTGCCATCGGCGTTCTGCTCCTGGTACTCCATAAACTTCTCCAGCAGCGCGTCGCCCTCCAGCGCACTCAGTTCATCGTAGATCTCCTGAGCCTGGGTCTGGGCCTCGGCCAACGCGTCCTCGTCGTCCTCGTCGGCCTGGAGGAGGATGTAGCGGCAGTTATAGATGCCGTTATCCGTGATGTAGTCCTGGAGGGTCTCGTCGGTGGCCTCCCGTTCGCCGTCCACGGCGTAGAGCACCTCCTGGAGCTTGGTTGCCATCTGGTATTCTCTATAAATCTTCCCCTGTTCCTCGGCGCTGGTGCAGAAGTAGAGCATGGAATAGGAGTCCTGGAGGTCGATGTAGTCCTGCACATCGCTCTCCTCGTCCTCGGTCAGGGTCAGCTCATACTCCTCCGCCTTCTGGTTCATGGTGGTGTAGCTGACCACCGCCTGATAAGCGTACTCCAGCAGGCTGTCGGCGGCGGTGACGCCGTCGCTGACCTCGGCAGTCAGGTCCAGCGTCTCCCCGTAGAGGGAGTAATAATAGGCCATCTGGGTCTCATAATAGGACAGCCAGTAGCACAGGGAAAGGGCGGTGACATCCTCGCCGTTGACGGTCATCACCACGGTGTCGTTTTTCAATTTGCCGTCGGTCAGGTACTTGACCTCGTCGTTGGTGGCCCTTGTGATGATCTGCTCGTCGGTGAGCTCGCCGCCGCAGCCGGTCAGCAGGGACATTGCCAGGGCCAGGCAAAGCCCCAGCGCAAGAACACGTTTTTTCATTGGAATCCTCCTAATATTAGTCGCAAATATGCGAAATAGGTAAGTTTGAAAAGCTGTTGGTTATTAGCTCTTAGCTATTAGCTTTGTGGCGCCTGGCGTTGCGTGCTGCGTTTACTGTTTGCATTCCTTTACAAGCGAGTGGTTTCGCTCTCAGCTTCCTTTTTTGGCTGCTCGCTTTAGACTAACACCTGACTAACGGCTAACAGCTAACGGCTAATAGCTTATCACAACGCGGCTGATTCAAAGGGATAGCCAAAAAAGATTTGTCTCACCCTTCTTCCGTCTCGTTGAAATAGGCGCTGATGGCGGCGTTCAGCCGCCGCAGGGTCTCCTTGACGGAGGTATCCCGCAGCTGCGCCCCCGCCGCGTTGCCGTTGCCGCCGCCGCCCAGAGCCTCCAAAATCACCTGCACGTTGACCTCGCCGGAGCTGCGGCCGGAGATGTTGACACACTCGTCGTCGGCGTAGACCACGAAGGACGCCTCCACCCCCTGGACGTTCAGCAGCTCATCCGCCGCCTGCGCCGCCACGATGCGGTCCACCGACTGCAAACAGGAGGCCACGGCCACGCCCTCGTGGACAAAGGTGGCGTCCTTGAGGACCTCGTAGCGGAGGATGGTACGGCTCAGGTCGTTTTGGAACAGCTTGCGGACCTCGGCGGTGTCCGCTCCGCAGCGGCGCAAGAAGGCCGCCGCCTCGAAGGTCCGTCCGCCGGTGCGGAGGGTGAAGTTCTTGGTGTCCAGCACGATGCCGGCCAGCAGCGCCTCGGCCTCCACCCGTTTCAGATCGCTGGGGTCGATGGAGTATTGGATCAGCTCCGTCACCAGCTCCGAGGCGGAGGAGGCGTAAGGCTCGTGGTAGTTCAGCACAGCGTTGGAGATATAGTCCGCCGCCCGGCGGTGGTGGTCGATGACGGCCACCTTCCGGCAGGCGTTCAGCAGGGGCTGGGAGATGACCTGGTCGGGGCGGTTGGTGTCCACCACCACCAGCAGCGTCTCCCCGTTGACCTGGCTGATCGCCTCCTCCGGGGAGACAAAGAGCGTTTCGTAGTCTTTGTCCTTTTCCAGCACTCTGGTCATCACCGTGCCAGGGACCACCTTGTCCTCCTGGATGATGTGGACCTCCACGCCCTTCTTCCGGGCGATGGCGGCCACGCCCACGGCGGCGCCCACCGCGTCCAGGTCGGCGTGGTGGTGGCCCATCACGTAAATCAGGGGGGAGGACAAAATCAGTTCCTCCAGGGCGTTGGCCATGACCCGGCTCTTGACCTTGGTGCGGCGCTCCTGCTCCTTGGAGCGGCCTCCGTGGAACTCGAAGTCGAAGCGGTTCTTGATGACCACCTGGTTCCCGCCCCGGCTCAGGGCCATTTCCATAGCCAGCGCCGCATAGCGGAACATCTCATCGAAGGACCCGTCCCGGCCGATGCCGATGGACAGAGAGGCGGAGATGCCGTTGGGACTGACCACGCTGTGGACCATGTCCAGCACAGAGAACCGGTTTTGCTTCATCCCGTCCAGGTACTGCTCCTCCATCAGGAACAGGTAGCGGTCCCGGTCATACCGGCACAGGAAGCCGTTGCAGTCCGCTGTCCACAGGTTCAGCTGCTGCTCCACGGCGGCCCGGAGGCTGCTGCGGTCACTGTCCGAGATGTTGCGAATGAGTTCCTCGTAGTTGTCTATGACGATGATAAAGACCAGGGGCCGGGTGGCGTAGAACCGCTCCCGGATGTCCGCCAGGTCGGTGATGTCGATCCAGTAGGTGGTGGCCAGGGGGTTCCGCTCCTCGCCGGTCCGGGCCGTCAGGCTGCCAAAGACCAGATACCGCCGCCCGTGGACGCTGTACTCCACCGGCGACTGGGTCTCTCCGTCCAGCAGCCACTGGGCGTCGAACTCCGGCACCGCCATGGTGATGCGCACATCGGCCAGATGCTCCCGCCGCCCGGTGACTTCCAGAAAGCGGTCATTGCTCCAGATGACCTCGCCGCTCTCCGGGCGAAAGACCACCATCGGGAACGGGGAGTCCAGCAGGGCGTTCTTCCCCGCCCGGCTCAGGTCCTGGATGGTCTCGGCGATGACCGCGTCGGCCTTTTTCCTGCGCCGGTGCCGGGTGACCAGGATAAAAACAAGCAACAGCGTGGCGGCGACCAGCTCCGCCACGCCAATGCGCGGAGCTTTCCAGACCGTCAGCAGGGAGAACAAATACAAAAGGGCAAAGCTGACCTTTAGATGCGGCTCAAAGAGTTTATTCAGGGATTCGGACAAACGCTCCGCCCCCTTTCGCGGGAAATTTGGCTGTCAGGCCGCGCTGCAATACAGATGGCGTTTTGCAGGTCAAAGGCCATTATAGCAAATTGGCGGGCAAAACACAACCGGAAACCGGTTTTTTTCCTTTTTCTCTGGGTGAAGCGGGAATTGCCGTGAAACAGTTCCTGCATTTTGAGGGAAAAGAGCGCTTTTTCTGCAAAACGCCCTGCAAAAAAAGACGGAGAGAAGGATGATCGGCGAAAAAAAGAGGGGTTCGCTCTTGCGAACCGGCGGGAAATCCGCTACAATAGAAACTGATATTCGTTCCTGAATGATACGCCTGAATATACAACCGCTAGGAGAGAGAAAAATGAAAACACCCTTTGTCACCAAAGAGCAGTTGGAGGCCATCTGCCAGACCTACCCCACCCCCTTCCACATCTACGACGAGGCGGGCATCCGCGCCACCGCCCGCGCGGTGAACAAAGCCTTCGGGTGGAACGAAGGGTTCCGGGAGTATTTCGCCGTGAAAGCCACCCCCACCCCCCAAATCTTGAAGATTTTGCAGGAAGAAGGCTGCGGCGTGGACTGCTCCTACCGGACCGCGCTGATGAAGAACGCGCGGTGCGGCTTCCAGGGAGAGGAAATTATGTTCTCCTCCAACGAGACCCCGGCCGAGGAGTTCGTCAAGGCCAACGAGCTGGGGGCCATCATCAACCTGGACGACTTCACCCACATCGACTTTTTGAAGGACACCATCGGCTATATCCCGGAGACCATCTCCTGCCGTTACAACCCCGGCGGGGTGTTCCAGCTGGGGGAGAGCAAAGAGGGCTTCCAGGTGATGGACAACCCCGGCGACGCCAAATACGGCATGACCAAGCCCCAGCTCTTTGAAGCGTTCCGCAAATTGAAGGGCATGGGGGCCAAATATTTCGGCATCCACGCCTTCCTGGCCTCCAACACCATCTCCAACGACTACTATCCCGCCCTGGCGGGCCAGCTCTTTGAGTTGGCGGTGGAGCTGAAAGAGGCCACCGGAGCCGACATTCGCTTTATCAATCTGTCCGGCGGTGTGGGCGTCCCCTACCGCCCGGAGCAGCCCGCCAACGACATCGCCGTCATCGGGGAGGGCGTTCACAAGAAATTCGACGAGATTTTGGTCCCCGCCGGGATGGGCAACGTCCGCCTCTGCACCGAGATGGGCCGGTTCATGCTGGCTCCCAACGGACACCTGGTCACCCGCGCCATCCACGAGAAGCACACTTATAAGGAGTATATTGGCGTAGACGCCTGCGCTGCCAACCTGATGCGCCCCGCCATCTACGGGGCCTACCACCACATCACCGTCATGGGCAAGGAGAACGCCCCCTGCGACCACAAGTACGACGTGGTGGGCAGCCTGTGCGAAAACTGCGACAAGTTCGCCGTGGACCGGATGCTGCCCAAAATCGACATGGGCGACCTGCTGGTCATCCACGACACCGGCGCCCACGGCTTCTCCATGGGCTACAACTACAATGGCCGCCTGCGCTCGGCGGAGCTGCTGCTCCAGGAGGACGGCAACGTGCGGATGATGCGCCGGGCGGAGACGCCGGAGGATTATTTCGCCACGCTGATTTGGTGAGACGGGTTTTAGTGGTTAGAAAGAGGGTGTTTCTGCCTCATGGCTGAAAATCCGGCTACCCAACCCCATTTCCCTCTATTCCTGTAGGGGCGGCGCTCCGCCGCCCTGGATAAGCAGGAGGTTCCTGCGGGCGGCCATGGGCCGCCCCTACAAAAACTTTCCACTTGACACCACCAAAAAGGAGGACACCCCCATGTTTCTAGCGGACACCCATATGCACTCCGCCGCCTCCTTTGACAGCACCGCTCCCCGCCGGGAGATGGCGCGGGCGGCGGCGGCGCAGGGGCTGAACCTGATTTGCTTCACCGACCACCATGACGTGATCGACGGGAACAGCCAGCTCTGCCCCACCTTCGACTGGCCTGTGGCCCGTGCGGAGCATCAGGCGGCGCTGGCGGAGCATCTGCCCGGCCTGGAAATTTGTTACGGGCTGGAGCTGGGCAACGCCTTCGGGGACTATGCCGCCGCGGAAAACTCTCTGAAAGAGCCGGGGCTGGACTATGTCATCGGTTCCGTCCACAACACCGGCAAGGCGTTGGGGTATCTGGATTATTATTACCAGAAATACACCCCGGAGCTGGCCGCCGCCCACCTGGAGGACTACTTTGCCTCCATGCTGGAGCTGGTGCGGTGGGGCAGGTTCGACTCCCTGGGCCACATCCCCTACCCTCTCCGCTATATGCGGGACCGGGACGGCTGCGACGTGGGGCTTGGCCCTTATTGGGACCTGATCGACGCGATTTTGCGGCAAATCGTTTCCTCCGGCATCGCTCTGGAGGTGAACACCAAGGGCTTCCGCCAGGCCCGGTCAGACTACGCCGCCCTGCTGGAGCGCTACCGGGAACTGGGGGGCGAGCTGGTCACCTGCGGCGGCGACGCCCACCGCCCGTCAGAGGTCGGCGCGGTCATCCGGGAGGGATACGAGCTGATTCAAGAGAAGGGGTTCCGGTATGTGACCGTTTTCCGGCGCAGAAAGCCGGATCTGATCCCGTTGTAGGAGGAACACGGATATGAGAGAAGTACAATATGCGGAAATCGTCTCCGCCGTCCGGGACCTGTGCATCGAGGCCAACTGCAACCTCCCCGCCGACGTGCGGGAGCGTATCTGCGCCGCCTGTCAGACGGAGGAGTCCCCAGTGGGGCAGTCCATCCTCAACGACCTGGTGGAAAACTTTACCTTCGCTGGGGAGAAGCGGCTGCCCATCTGCCAGGACACGGGCATGGCCATTGTGTTTATCGACCTGGGTCAGGAGGTCCACATCACCGGCGGCCTGCTGACCGACGCGGTGAACGAAGGTGTATCCAAGGGCTACACCGAGGGCTTTCTGCGCAAAAGCGTGGTGGGCGACCCCCTCCGCCGGGTGAACACCGACGACAACACCCCTGCCGTGCTGCATCTGCGGCTGGTGGAGGGCGACAGAGTGGACATCACCGTGGCCCCCAAGGGAGCGGGCAGCGAGAACATGACCTCGCTGAAAATGCTCAAGCCCTCCTGCACCCAGGAGCAGGTGGAGGACGCCATCGTACAGGCGGTGTCCGACGCCGGTTCCAACCCCTGTCCGCCGGTGGTGGTGGGGGTCGGTCTGGGCGGCAACGCGGAGCAGGCCGCCATCGCAGCGAAGCGGGCGCTGCTGCGGCCTCTGGATGAGCAGAACAGCGACCCCCTCTATGCCGGGATGGAGCAGCGCATTTTGGAGCGGGTGAACCGGCTGGGCATCGGCCCCCAGGGGCTGGGCGGCACCACCACCGCCCTGGCGGTGTCCATCATTCCCCAGCCCACCCACATCGCGCAAATGCCCTGCTGCGTGAATCTGTGCTGCCATGTGTGCAGACACGCCCGGCGGGTGATTTGAAAACGCTATAAAAACCGAAAAAAGTACAAAATACCCCGCCCAAACGCAGACATCCACCTGCGTCCGGACGGGGATTTTTCACATTCTTTTCACATCATCAGCACCGCGAAGAACCCGACGATCCACACCGCCGCTATCAGCGGGATACCGACGGTAAACTTTTTCTTTCGGGTCTTGTGCCGCCAGGTGTACATGCTCAGCAGGGAACCCAGCCAGCCCCCCAGCAGGGACACGGTCAGCAGCACCGACTCCGGCACCCGCCGCCGGTGGTGGATGGCCAGCGTCTTGTCCAGCCAGAACAGCCCCCAGGCCAGGATGTTCACCAGCGTCATATAGGCGCTGCCGTACTGCCATACCAGCACTCTCACTTCTCCGCCGCCTCCCACTGCTTCCAGACCTCCGGCTGATAGCCCACGGTGGCCTGGCGGCCATTGCGGACGATGGGGGTCTTTAAGAGCCGAGGCTCCTCCAGCAGGTGGGCCAGCTTCTGCTCATCGTAGGCCAAATAGCTCAGCCCCGCCGCGCCGGGCTGCTTGGGGTCGATGACCGCGTCCAGGCCCACCGCCCGGATGACGCTGGTCAGCTCCCCCTTGCTCATGCCGTATTTGAGAATGTCCACGTTCTGCACCTTGATGCGGCGCTTCTTGAAGTAGCGCTGGGCCTTTTTGGTGTCAAAGCACTTGGATTTGCCGAAAATCTGAATGTTCATGGTGTTTCCTCGCTTGTCTGTTCCAGCCGAAGCAAAAATTCCTTGGCGGCAAGGCCCCCGGCGGCGCTGAATCCGGTGAGCGCGCCGTTTTTCCCCACCACCCGGTGGCAGGGGACCAACAGCAAAATGTCGTTGCGCCCGCAGGCAGCCCCCACCGCACGGCTGGCTTTGGGACGGCCCAGGGCGGCGGCGACTTCGCCATAGGTGCGCTTCTCCCCGTAGGGGATTTGCCGCAGCTGTTCCCAGACCTGCCGCTGGAAGGGCGTTCCGGTCAGGCGCACCGGCAGGTCAAAGTCCCGCTGCACACCACAGAAATACTCCTTTAACTGCTGCTCCAGCCGGTCCAGCAGGGCTTCCTCCTCCGGGGTGGGCGGATACCTGGCCGGTGGCATCGCGCCGGAAAGCAGCCATACCACCGCCCCCTTGTCTGCTGCGGCGGTCAGGGGGCCGATGGGTGTTTCAATCACCCGGCAGGTCAACTGTACCTCCGAATGACGGCCACCACCTTGCCCAGCAGCTGACAGTCGCTGCCGTCAATGGGGTCATAGGCGGCGTTCTCCGGCAGCAGCCAGATTTTGCCGTTTCGCCGGCTCAGCCGCTTGCAGGTGGCTTCCTCCCCCAGCAGGGCCACGACGATCTCGCCGTTCTGGGCCACCGGCTGGCGGTGGACCACCACGTAGTCGTCGGGGAGGATGCCCGCGTCGATCATGGAGTCCCCCCGAATGCGCAGGGCGAAGTGTTCTCCGGACTGGCCCTCGGTGTCAAAGAGCAGATAGTCCTCCACGCACTCCTGGGCCAAAATCGGCGCGCCCGCTGCCACGCTGCCCAGCACAGGGATTTGGTTCTTGCGGGGGGCAGCCTCCTCCGGGAGGGCGCTGTGGACGGCGGTGATGGCCCGGGTCTTGCCGCTGTCCCGGTTGATGGCCCCGGCCTCCTCCAGCGCTTTCAGGTGGAAGTGGACGGTGGAGGGGCTTTTCAGCCCCACGGCGGCGGCGATCTCCCGCACAGAGGGCGGATATCCGTTTTCGGCGGTGAATTTCAGCAGGTAGTCGTAAATCACCTGCTGCTTGGGGGTCAGTTCCTTCATATTGTATCCCTCCAAAGCCCGCAGCATGGGCGGGCCGGGTGTTTTTGGCTTGTTCTCTACATTCAGTGTACCACAGCTTGGACAGAAATGCAAACATTTGTTCCAATTTTTTAAGGCAGACGAAAAATTCCCAAGGGAACCGTTGCGGGCTTTGGCTCGGCGTGATATAATAAGAACCGGTTTTTGCCACGCGACCCGTCCAAACCAAGAAAGCGAGGTAGTTTCACACCCATGAACTCTGTTACCATTCCTGAGGGCTACACCCCTGTTTTGACCTCTTACGAGACCCAACAGGCCATTTCCATGACCAAGCGCATCTTTGCCGACACCCTCTGCGGTTCCCTGAACCTGCGCCGGGTCTCCGCCCCCCTGTTCCTGGAGGCCTCCACCGGCCTGAACGACGACCTGAACGGCGTGGAGCGCCCGGTCAGCTTTTCCATCAAGGCCACCGGCACCGAGGCCCAGGTGGTCCACTCCCTGGCCAAGTGGAAGCGCCAGGCTCTGAGCAACTATTGTTTTATGCCCGGCACCGGCCTCTACACCGACATGAACGCCATCCGCCGGGATGAGGATCTGGACAACCTCCACTCCATCTACGTGGACCAGTGGGACTGGGAGAAGGTCATCACCAACGCCGACCGGACCGTCACCTATTTGCAGGACACGGTGCGGAAAATCGTGGGCTGCGTCTGCTATACGGAGAAAATCATCCGCAATATGTTCCCCGCGCTGAATACCCACCCCGTCACTGAGCCGGAGATCACCTTCATCACCACCCAGGAGCTGGAGGACCTGTACCCCGACCTGACCCCCAAGCAGCGGGAGAACGCCTTCGTGGAAAAACATCCCACCACCTTCCTGATGCAAATCGGCGGCAAGCTCAAGAGCGGCATCAAGCACGACGGCCGCGCCCCCGACTACGACGACTGGACGCTGAACGGCGACCTGCTGTTCTGGAACTACCCCCTGCACGAGGCTTATGAGCTGTCCTCCATGGGCATCCGGGTGGACGCCGAGGCCATGGACCGCCAGCTCACCGAGGCGGGCTGCGACGACCGGCGGGCGCTGCCCTTCCACCAGGGCGTGCTCAGCGGGGAACTGCCCCTCTCCATCGGCGGCGGCATCGGCCAGAGCCGCCTGTGTATGCTGCTGATGGGCAGCGCCCACATCGGCGAGGTGCAGGTGACGGTCTGGGACGACGAGACCCGGCGGGCCTGCGAGGAAGCGGGCATCCCGCTGCTGTAACAGCGCATAGCATATATTTTTCATACAACGCGAAACAACGGCGTTTCGTGACGATTCGTCACGGAATACCGTTGTTTTTTATGATTCAGGGTCAAATAGGGGCAAAGCCGAAATAGGCGCCGGAAACCGATTCTGGCGCCTTTTCATTTGCTGCTCGTGAAAAATATTCCACACACCTGTAGGGGCGGCCCGTGGCCGCCCGCGTCCAGAGCGTCTCAGGGCGGCCGCAGGGAGGGACAATGTCCCGGAAGTACCGCTTGACGGTAAGGGCCGCCCCTACACATACGACAGAAAAAACACAACAGTGAGCCTATTCCCTCACGAAATATCCGCCAAATCCAGATACTTATACCCATTCTCCGAAATGTGGTCCTTTCGGCCCTGGAGATTATCTCCCAGCAGCAGGTCGAACACCGTGGCCGTCCGTTCCACGTCCTCCGGCATGACCTTGATGAGCCGCCGGGTGGCGGGGTTCATGGTGGTCAGCCACATCATGTCAGGTTCGTTCTCGCCCAGGCCCTTGGAGCGCTGGATGGAACACTTTTTGCCGCTCAGCTCCCCGGCCAGCAGGTCGGTCTTTTCCTTGTCGGAGTAGGCGAACCAGGTCTTGTCCTTCCAGGTGATCTCATACAGGGGGGATTCCGCGATATAGACATAGCCCTCGGTGATGAGCTTGGGAGTCAGCCGGTAGAGCATGGTCAAAATCAGCGTGCGGATCTGGTAGCCGTCCACGTCGGCGTCGGTGCAGATGATGATTTTGCTCCAGCGCAGGTTGGCGATGTCGAAGTCTGCCATGTCCTTGGCCTTTTTCACCCCCACCAAATCCACGCCGCAGCCCATGACCTTCACCAAATCGGTGATAATTTCACTCTTGAAAATGCGGTTGTAGTCGGCTTTCAGGCAGTTCAAAATCTTGCCCCGGACGGGCATAATGCCCTGAAACTCCGCGTCCCGGCTGAGCTTGCACGCGCCCAAAGCGGAGTCGCCCTCCACGATATACAGCTCCCGGCGGCTCAGGTCCTTGGTGCGGCAGTCCACGAACTTCTGCACCCGGTTGGACAGGTCTACGTTGCCGGAGAGCTTCTTTTTCAGGTTCAGCCGCGCCTTTTCCGCCGTCTCCCGGCTGCGCTTGTTCACCAGCACCTGCCCGGCGATCTTCTCCGCCTCGATGGGGTTCTCGATGAAATAAACTTCTAACTGGCTGCGCAGAAAGTCCTGCATGGCCTCCTGAACAAAGCGGTTGTTGATGGCCTTTTTGGTCTGGTTCTCGTAGCTGGTCTGGGTGGAGAAGTTGTTGGAGACGAGAATCAGGCAGTCCTGGATGTCGTTCCAGGTGATTTTGCTCTCGTTTTTGTTGTATTTGTTCTGCTTTTTCAGGTAGGCGTCGATGCCCGCCACAAACGCCAGCCGCATGGCCTTCTCCGGGCTGCCCCCGTGCTCCAGCCAGCTGGAGTTGTGGTAATGTTCGATGCGGGTCTCCGTGTTGGAGAAGCAGAAGGCCACCGACAGCTTGACCTTGTAATCCTCCCGGTCGGCCCGGTCCCGGCCCACCCGCTCGGTCTGGTAAAAGACCGGCGTAGTCAGGGGGTTCTCCCCGGCCAACTCGGTCACATAGTCTACGATGCCGTTCTGGTAGCAGAACTCCGTCACCTCGAACTTGTTGCCCACCTGGTTGCGGAACCGGAACGTGACCCCGGCGTTGACCACCGCCTGCCGCTTCATCACGTCCAGGTAGTAGTCCACGGGGATGTCGATTTCGGTAAAGACCTCCAGGTCGGGCTTCCAGCGGAATTTGGAGCCGGTCTTGTGCTTCATGGGCTTCTTGTGCAGGCCGCCCACGTTCTCCCCCTTCTCGAAGTGGAGGGTGTACTGATAGCCGTCCCGGTAGATGGTGGCGTCGAAGTATTCGGAGGCGTACTGGGTGGCGCAGCTGCCCAGCCCGTTCAGGCCCAAAGCGTATTCGTAGTTCTCCGCCCCGGCGCTGTACTTGCCTCCGGCGTAAAGCTCGCAGAACACCAGCTCCCAGTTGTAGCGGTTCTCGGCCTTGTTCCAGTCCACCGGACAGCCCCGGCCAAAGTCCTCCACCTCCACCGAATGGTCGGCGTAGCGGGTGACGATGATGACGTTGCCGTGGCCCTCCTTGGCCTCGTCGATGGCGTTGGAGAGGATTTCAAACACGGCGTGCTCGCAGCCCTCCAGCGAGTCGGAGCCAAAGATGACCCCAGGGCGCTTGCGGACCCGGTCAGCTCCCTTCAGGGAGGCGATGGATTCGTTGTCATAGGTTCTGGCCGTCTTTCTTGCCATAAGCTGCTTCACATATCCTTTCAAAGCGGCTCTGCCGCAAACATCCGTACCATTTTATCCGTTTTGCCCGCCGCTGTCAAGGAACGCTGCAAAACCGAAATAGTTGCAGTCCGAACAAATAGGCAAAACCAAAGAAAAAGAACAAAAATTATATTGAACCCTAAAAATAGCACCAAAAACGCTAAAAATCAGATTTTCCAAATGATTTTTTCATAAAAAAGGGAGAATTTCCGGGAAAACCGACTTTGTTAAATACTTCACAGACTGTTTGCATAATGGTTTCCCCGATAGTATAATAACCCTATCTTTAAGGCACAGCCTTTTTATTTCATTTATCATTCAATTTCATTGGTTTTGGAGGAAGGACCCCTATGAAAACGGATTACAAGCACATTTTCAGTCCCCTGACCATCAAGCGCACCACCATCCGCAACCGCATCGCCATGACCCCCATGGGCACCAACTACGGCGAGACCAGCGGCGAGATGAGCCTGCGCCACATCAACTACTATGTGGAGCGGGCCAAGGGCGGCGTGGGCCTCATCATCCTGGAGAACGCCAACGTGGACTACCCCGTCGGCTCCAACGGCACCAGCCAGATCCGCATTGACCACGACAGCTTTATGCCCCGGTACTATCAGCTGGTGGAGACTCTGCACAAGCACGGCGCGTCTGTTGCCATCCAGATCAACCACGCCGGCGCCTCCGCCTCCTCCGCCCGGACCGGCGTCCCCACCGTGTCCTCCTCCAACATCCCCACCAAGGCAGGCGGCGAGATCCCTCGTCCCATGACCAAGGAGGAAATTCTTCACACCGTCAAAAAGTACGGCGACGCCGCCAAGCGCGTCCAGGACATCGGCTTTGACGCGGTGGAAATTCACATGGGCCACTCCTACCTGCTCAGCCAGTTCATCTCTCCCGTCTACAACAAGCGGGAGGACGAGTTCGGCGGCTCTGCGGAGAACCGTCTGCGTTTCCCCCGCATGGTGCTGGAGGAAGTCCGCAAGCGCGTCGGCCCCTTCTTCCCCATCATCGTCCGTATCTCCGCCGACGAGAAGGTGCCCGGCGGCAACACCCTGGAGGACACTCTGGACTATTTGCAGTACGTGGATGAGTTCGTGGATATGTACGACGTGTCCTGCGGCCTGAACCCCTCCCTCCAGTACCAAATCGACTCCAACTATCTGCCCGACGGCTGGCGCGCCTACATGTCCCGCGCCGTCAAGGACAAGTACCACAAGCCCGTCATCAACATGGGCAACTACCGGGACCCCAAGGTGGTGGAGGAGACCCTCGCCCGGGGCGACGCTGACCTGATCGGCATGGGCCGCGGCCTTATCGCGGACCCCCAGTGGGTCAACAAGGTGGCCAACGGCGAAGAGGATATGCTCCGCAAGTGCATCTCCTGCAACGTGGGCTGCGCCGGGAACCGCATCGGCGTCAACCGCCCCATCCGCTGCACCGTCAACCCCGCCGTTCCTGAGGGCGACGTTTACAAGAAGAAGCACGTCAAGAAGCCCTGCAACGTGGTGGTCATCGGCGGCGGCACCGCCGGTCTGGAAGCCGCCTGCACCGCCGCAGAGGTGGGCTGCACCACCTTCCTGCTGGAGAAGGAGGACCACCTGGGCGGTCTGTCCGCGTTTATCTCTCAGCTGCCGGACAAGCAGCGGATGAAGGACTTCCCCAAGTACCTCATCAACCGGGCCAGCAAGCTCCACAACCTGTTTGTGTTCCTGAACACCGAGGCCACTGTGGACAAGGTCAAGGCCCTGAACCCCGACCTGATCGTCAACTCCACCGGCTCCGTCCCGCTGCTGCCCCCCATCAAGGGCCTGCACGACAACCTGGAGGCGGGCAACGTGGGTTCCATCTTCACCATGATCAACGACGTGGTGGCCGGGAAGTACCCGGAGGAAGCCTGCAAGGGCAAGAAGGTGGTCGTCATCGGCGGCGGCGCCGTGGGCCTGGACGTGGTGGAATATTTCGCGCCCCGTGGCGCTCAGTGCTCCATCGTGGACATGCTGCCCGTCATTGGCGGCCAGTCCGACCCCATCACCAAATGCTCCACCGCTGAGCTGTTTGAGAAGTACAACGTTCAGCAGTACACCTCCACCGCCCTGGAGGAGGTCAAGGCAGACCGCTTCGTGGTCAAGCGCAACGGCGTCGTGGAGGACCTGGTCTTTGACTACGGCTTTATGTGCCTGGGTATGCGCTCCAATAACCCTCTGCTGCCCGCCTTGCAGGAGGCGTTCGAGGACACCAACGTGGAGATCTACACCATCGGCGACTCCGTCCGCGCCCGCCGCATCATCGAAGGCACCGCCGAGGGCCGCGCCGTGCTGCAAATGCTGGAGCACAAGGGCTTTATCGACCTGGATTAATCGAAAACCAACTTTGTTCCTTCTTGACTGGGGCCAGGCGAACGCCTGGTCCCAAACGTTTGTCGTCAGTTGTGTATGGTGATGATTCCCATAAAAAGGCGCAAAGGCCCCTCGAAAAGTTTTTTTAAATTTATTTCAAAAAAGTGCTTGACAATTCGGACCCGCCGTGGTATAGTATATTCAACAAAAAGAAAAGCCAAAATCAAAACCGAACGACAGCCACCACCCATTCGTGGAGGCCCGGTAGCTGACCCGTTACCTCAGCCTTCCCCCTATTCTGCATCCGCAGGAGATTCGGATGATAACGATATTGAGATTGGCGATTCAGAGATGCGTGGGCAAGGAGGCCCCGCAAAAATCCAAATGAAAGTGAGGGATAAGCGATATGCGTTTAGATTTCAAAATAGAACAGAAGTGACCCGATCCAGAGGTTGAATGGATTGGGTCACTTCTTTTTTTCGCATAAAATTCAGTCACACGAACTGGTTGCGCTCCGGGCTGTATTCGTAGTTGATGAGGGCCAGCTTCTGCCGGAGCTGCCCTTCGTCCACGCAGTTGGCCTTGCAGAACTCCCCCAGGGAACTGTAGTTGTCCCGCAGCTGGGTGTTGAGATAGCTCAGCAGGATCACCGGGTCGTTGGGAATACTCATCGAAAATCACCTCCCGCACATCATAACACAGCCGACGGGAAATGTCGAGGACAAATTCTTTTCCGCAAAATGGGAAAAATGTTCTCTATTTGTACGGAAATGGCCCGGTTTTCCTTTGACACGAAACTATTGATGTGTTATACTTTTAAATATATTGTTGAATAATATGATTCAACTGGGGGGGGGTAAACGCCATGGTGACCATCCGGGACATCGCCAGGGCGTGCGGCGTTTCCATCGCCACGGTGTCCAACGTGCTGAACGGGAAGAGCAACGTCTCAGCCGAAATGCGCCAACGGGTCATGGAAAAGGTGCAGGAGATGCACTACACCCCCAACTCTGTCGCCAAAAATCTCAAGACCAAAAAGACCTGTACCGTGGGCATTATCGTGGAGGATGCCACCGTTTTCTCCGTCCCTGACCTGGTGGACGGCATTACCGAGTGCTGCGAGGCGAACAACTACCGGGTCATGCTCGTCAATCTGCGCCTGTTTCAGAAGTATGGCGACACCTATTATCGCCAGGAGGTCTACCGGGAGCAGATCCAGGAGGTGCTGCGGCTGCTGCTGGCTGACCAGGTGGAGGCGGTCATCTACATTGCCGCCCACGAGCGGACCATCCGCTGTCTGCCGGAGCAGTTTCCCATTCCTCTGGTGATGTGCTACGCCTACAGCACCACCCCCGGCATCCCCTCCCTTTTGGTGGACGAGACCACGCCCACGGAGGAGCTGATTCAATCCGCCATCGACCGGGGACACCGGCGCATCGGCGTCATCGCCGGAAAACAAGACAGCGTCCACGCCCAGCAGCGCCTATTGGCCTACCGACAGGCCCTGTTTCGGAATGGTATCCCCTTTGACCCCGGCCTGGTTTGCGAGGGAGACTGGACGCGGGAGAGCGGCATCCGGCACACCGACCGGCTGCTGGAACAAGGGGCCACGGTGATTTTCTGCATGAACGACCTGATGGCCGGCGGCGTCTACGCCCGCGTGAAAGAGCTGGGCCTGACCGTGGGCAAGGATGTGGGCGTCATGGGCTACGACAACCGGCTGGTGAGCCAATATCTGGACCCGCCCCTGACCACGGTGGAACTGCCCCTCCATGACCTGGGCTGCCGGGCCGGAGAGGTCGCACTGGCGGCCATCTCCCAGGAAAGCATGTTCCTCCCGGAACAGATCTATGTGACGGGAAAGGTGATTTGGCGCGGCTCGGTGCAGGAAATGGAGCCTTTTGCGGAATAAAACAGAATGATTTACAACGAAAACGCCCGAACCCGGCTGTCAAACCAGGTTCGGACGCATTTTTGCATTTTACAGCTTTTTTTCCAAAATAATCGCCACGGGGAGGCCCCGCTTGTGCCGCCACCAGACGTAGTTGAACACGTTGCCCAAAATCACGATGTTGCCGCAGAGGTACAGCCAGAGCATCAGGATGACGACTGAGGCCAGTGACCCGTACACCACGGAGTACCGGGAGGACATGCTGATGAAGGTGGAAAACAGATGGCTGAACAGCGTCAGCATCAGAGAGGTCATCGCCGCGCCGGTGAACACCGGGGGCCGGGGTTTGTTCTGCCCGCCGGGAGCTGTCAGCCGGTAGAGCAGGGACAGGAACAGCAGCGATGCGCCGAACATCACCAGCAGCCGGATGAGGGGCCAGTAGACCGGCACCGTGAAGGGCAGGAACGACGCGACCAGGTTCATAAACCAGTTGCCGGTGAGCACCACCACAAAGGACAGGTAGATCATCACCAACAGCAGCAGCGCGAACACCCAGGAGAACAGCACCGCCCACACGCCCCGGAAGGCTTTGCGGCCATAAATCTCGCCGGAGATAGACACCAGCCCCCGGAAGGCGGCGCCGGCGGCGGTAATGGTGGTGGCCAGCCCCGCGATAAACATGGCGATGCTCTGTTTGTCCTGCACGTAGACGATGTAGTCCGCCACCACCTCAGCCACTGTCTCCGGCAGAAACTCCGAGACGGCAGTCGCCAGGTTCACTCCGTCCAAGGGGAGCAGACCCACGATACCCGTTATCATCATAATAATGGGGAACAGCGTCATCAGCAGGTAATAGGCCAGCTCCGCCGCTCCCCGGCTGACCCGACGGTCCAGGTAGACCTGCACCACGTCCACCAGAAAGGCCACCCAGCGGTATTTTTGAGACATCTGCTCCAGCAGAGAGTCGACTTTTTTCACACAGACACCCCCTCTAAGACGGCAAAACCGCCTGCTCTCGCAGACGGCTTTGCAGACCCGGTGCCAACTCAGCCCTGAATGGCGTTGAGCTTAATGGTCATCTGGCTCTTCTTGTGGGCGGCCTTATTCTTGTGAATCAGACCGGCGGCGGCGGCCTGGTCAACGGACTTCACAGCCGCTTTATAGACACTATCAGCCTCGCTGCGGTTGCCCTCAGCCACAGCGGCGTCGAACTTCTTCAGCGTCGTCTTGAGCGCGGACTTAGCGGCCTTGTTCTGAGCGGTCTTTCTCTGCGCCACCAGGACACGCTTCTTAGCAGACTTAATATTCGGCAAACCAAACACCTCCTCTAATAGCATTACACACCTAACCTGTGCGGTCTTGTATTATATCATCAAACAATTTGAATTGCAACCGTTTTTTGAAATTTTTTTATCAGGAATCAAAGGATATTTTGCCCCGCCCCGGCCATACTGAAAAAAACGAGCAGGAGTGTGAGCAGCCATGTTCCCCATAGAGACAGATTTGGTTTTAGAGGCCACGGAGCTTTGGCGGCAGCGGCCCGGCGACCCGGGGGAGCTGCCTGGCGTGGCGACCCGGGAATACCTGCGGGAGGGCTTTCCCGTGACAGAGGTCAAAGTGCTGGACCGGACTGGCGCGGAGGCGGTGGGCAAGCCGGTGGGGACCTACCTGACGGTGGAGACCGACCGGGCGGGCCACCAGAT
>JAJBVG010000042.1 GCA_020859945.1 Clostridiales bacterium
TAACCAATAAACTCTTTCCCTTTTCCCTGTCTCACATCATTGACAAATGAACAGTTTTATACGGTAAATTGGTAAACAGGTGAAATCCAACCCCTGCCGTCCTTACTCCTCCGCCGCGAGCCTGGCCCGCAATCCGCTGTAACGCCGGGCCTGGCGGTCGTTCTCCACCATGCGATACACCACCTGGTCGCTGCCCACGATGATGAGCAGCTCCTTGGCGCGGGTAATGGCGGTGTACAGCACCCCCCGGGTCAGCAGCATGGGTGCGCCGCTGCACGCGGCCAAAATCACCGCCCGGTACTCGCTGCCCTGGGCCTTGTGGACGGTGAGGGCATAGGCCAGCTCCAGCTCCGGCAGCATGTCGGCGGTGTACTCCACCAACTTGCCCTCGAAATTCACCGTCACCACTTCCCCCTTGGGGCCGATGTGGGTGATTTCCCCGATGTCGCCGTTAAAGACGCCCATCCCGGCCTTGCCGGTGCGTTCCTCCTGCCACATGATGTCGTAGTTGTTCCGAACCTGAATGACCCGGTCTCCCTCCCGGAACACCACAGAGCCGAATTTCCGCTCATGCTTGTCCGGGGCAGGGGGATTCAGCGCCGATTGGAGGGCGTTGTTCAGGTTGGCGGTGCCGGTGACGTACTTCCGGGTGGGGGAGAGCACCTGAATCTGGTTGGCGGGGATGTGCATATTCTCCGGCAGCCGCCGCTTGCACAGGTCCAAAATGGTCTCCACCGCCGCCTCGCCGTCCATTCGCCGGAGGAAGAAGAAGTCCCCCGTCCCCTGGTTGGCCAGCAGGGGCATCTGTCCCTGGTTGACCCGGTGGGCGTTCATCACAATGGCGGACTGCTGAGCCTGGCGGAAAATCTCCGTCAGCCGCACCACCGGCACCACGCCGGAGCGAATCAAATGGTCAAAGAGCTGGCCCGGCCCCACGCTGGGCAGCTGGTCCGGGTCGCCCACCAGCACCAGGCGGCACTCATTTTTCAGGGCGGAGAGCAATGCGGCCATCAGGGGGATGTCCACCATGGACATCTCGTCCACGATGACGGCGTCCGCCTCCAGCGGGTCGTCCTCGTCCTTGCTGAACGCCAGCTGGCCGCTCTCCGGGTCGTATCCCGCCTCCAGCAGCCGGTGGATGGTGGTGGCCTCCACGCCGCACAGCTCGCTGAGCCGCTTGGCGGCCCGTCCCGTGGGGGCAGCCAGGGCGGTTTTCAGCCCCAGCGCGTCGAACAGGCCCAAAATCCCCCGGAGGGAGGTGGTCTTGCCGGTGCCGGGACCGCCGGTCAGCAGCATGATCTGCACCCGCGCCGCCAGCGCCACCGCCTCCCGCTGCTGGGCGGCGTAGGTGATGCCCTGCTCCCGCTCCACCTGGTCGATGAGCCGGTCGATGTTCCTGGGAGCGCGCAGCTCCCGGCGGCACATCTCGCCCACCCGCTGGGCCACTGTGACTTCCGCGTCGTAGAGGTCGCCACGATAGACCGCATCCACCCCGGCGATTGCCTCCCGCTGCACCATGCCCCGGAGGGCCAGCGCGTCCAGCCCCTCCGCCAGCAGGTCGCCGCCAATGCGGGTCTCCTGGGTGGAGAGCAGCTGGGAAGCCGCGGCCAGCAGCTTGTCCTGGGGCAGGAACACATGGCCCAGGTCCAGGTTGTGGGTCAGTACGTAATAAATCCCCGCCTCGATGCGCTGGGGGTCGTCCACCGCCACCCCGATGGACGCGGCCAGCTTGTCCGCGTCCCGGAAGCGGACCCCCAGCTCCTGGTCCACCAACACGTAAGGATCGGCGCGGATAACAGTCAGCGCCTCCGCCCCGTACTGCCGCCACAGTTTGACTCCCAGCTCCGGGGGCATAGCATGGCGGGTCAAAAATTCCAGCAGCGAGCGCATCCCCGCCCGCTGCAAATACTCCTTTTGAATGGCGCGGGCCTTTTTCAGGCTGACGCCCTTCATTTTGGCCAGCTCCTCCGGCTGGGTCTCCATGACCTCAAAGGTTTTGGCTCCGAACCGGTCCACCAGCCGCCGGGCCATCTTGGGGCCGACCCCCTTGATGATGCCGGAGGCCAGGTAGTCGAAAATGGCATCCTCCTCGGTGGGCAGATTCTGCTCCAGCTTCTCCGCCTTGAACTGGGGGCCGTAGGAGGGGTGACTGCCCCAGCTGCCCTCCAGCGTCACCTGGACCCCGGCGCAAATGCCCGGCATGATGCCCACGGCGGTGACCTGCTCCCCCTTGTGCTTCAGGCGGATGACGGAGTAGCCGTTTTCGTCGTTGTGGAAGATCACGGCGGTGACAGTGCCCTGGAGTTGTTCGGTTTTGGGAGCAGCTTGCTCTGCCATGGTGCCGCCGCCTTTCTAAACTCGTTTTACTTTCAATTCCGCGGTTCACGTTCTGTCTGAATGAATCGTGTCCCCGGATACTGCCGCAGCAGCTGTTTCACCTGGGCGCGGCCCTCGCCGTTCAGACCGGCGTCCACAATGTCCACCCCGGCCCGGAGCAGTCCCGCCGTACGGAGCCATTTCAGGCCCCGGAGGGTATGCTCTACCTCTGCGCCCTCGTCGCTGGCCAGCAGGCAGACCCGCAGGGTGTCCTCTGCACCGACGGGCATCAGACACGCCCCCAGCAGCAACCACAGCACTGCGCCCAGCCCCACAGCGGCCAGCGCCGCCAAAATCACCGTTGTCATCGCCATCGCCTCCGGTTCAGCCTATGCCGGAGAATCAAAATGCGTACCGCCTCAGACCAGCGCCGCCACCCCATAGCTCAGGGTGCCGATGACCACGGCGGCGATGACCACCCCCAGGGCAATGGCGGGGAAGGCGTGTTTGAGCCGGATGCCGGTCAGCGCCGCCAGCAGGGAAGAGGTCCAGGCCCCGGTCCCCGGCAGGGGAACGGCGGTCAGCAATACCAGGCCCATCCAGGCGTATTTGTCCAGCACGTCCCGGTGCTTGTTGGCCTTGCGCTCCAGCTTGTCCACCAGACTGGCGAAAAAGCCGCCCCACTGCCGCATTTTGGCGAACACCGCCTTGACGAAGAGGATCACCGGCACGATGGGCAGGATGTTGCCCAATACGCAGACGGGGATGGCCACCCGGGGGGCAAGCCCCAATCCTACGGCGATGGGGATACCGCCCCGCAGCTCGATGACGGGCAGCATGGAGACAAACAGGGACGCGGCCAGCTTGCCCCCAAAGGTGCTGGTCACCCAGACCCACAGGGCTTGAAGAGATGCTGTCATTGGGAAAAAACCTCGCTTTGTGTCATGTAAGAGGTGTATTTACTTGCCTTCCAGTGTGGGGAACACCTGATAAAGGGCCTCCCGGCACAGCTCCACCACCGCCTGAAAAATCATGGGCGGCAAAGTGCCATATTTGCTCTTGCACTGGGCCTCCGCCCGCTCCTCCGTGCATCCCATCAGCCGGGCCAGGGCGAAGGTCAGGTAAAACTCGAAGCAGGTGCGGTAATGCTCCGCGAAGCAGTCGGTCCCCGGATAGATCAGCGCAGCCATCCGCTGAACCAGCGCCCCGGCCTGTTCCAACCCGCCGGGAAACATCTTCTCCCGGAAATCCGGGCGCAGCTCCTCATAGGCCGTTTGCAGCTGGCCCTGGGTGAATTGTTCCATATACGTCATGTTATGTTCCTCCTGCCACAGCAACTGTCATTGTAACGCCGGACACGGCAAATGAAAAGCAGTTCAAAAAAATTTAATAATTATGGGTATCTCTTTTACTCAGCCTTGTGTTCACTGGCGTTCTCATTAAGACAACCATGGCTGAAATCCGGGCATTGCACATTTGCAAATTGCTCATTGCAAATTTACAGCGGCGGCCACTCCACCCGCCGTTTCGCGTCCAGCTGGGCGTTTTTCAGCAGCCAGGCCCCCAGCCACGCCCCCAGGGTGTTGGCCATCAGGTCACTGACGCTGACGGTGCCCACGCCAAAGACACCCTGAGACGTCTCAATGAGGAAGGAGAGAGCCAGACCAACTCCCGCCGCTTTCCACAGGGGACAGCGCCTGTTCCGCCAAATCAGCCAGCCCCCCAGGGGCAGGAAGCCGATGATGTTCCCCGGATAGTTCCACAGGAAGTCCCAAAACAGCAGCCTCCACCGCCCCTGCTGGACAAAAGAACCATAATAGTTCCACGGCTCACTGGCCGTCCAGCCCTGGAACAGGTGCAGGGGCCAAAACCCCGGGCGGAACACCGTCAGCCGCAGCACCAGCAGCAGGTAGACCACAAACAGGGCGTTGACCAGCCGCTTTTTTCGCAGAAGCAGGACAATGTTTCTCATTGATTTAGGTAAGGCTTCAGATACTGCCCGGTGTAGGAGCGTTCACATTTGGCCACGTCCTCCGGCGTGCCAGTGACCACCACATGGCCGCCCTCCTCGCCGCCCTCCGGCCCCAGGTCGATGAGCCAGTCGGCGGTTTTGATGACGTCCAGGTTGTGCTCGATGACCAGCACCGTGTTCCCCGCCTCCGCCAGCTTTTGCAGCACGTCGATAAGCCGCCGCACGTCGTCGCTGTGGAGACCGGTAGTGGGTTCATCCAGGATATAGAAGGTGGCGCCGGTGGACTTCCGGGACAGCTCGGTAGCCAACTTGACCCGCTGGGCCTCGCCGCCGGAGAGGGTGGTACTGGACTGACCCAGCTTCACATAGCCCAGACCCACGTCGTAGAGGGTCTGGAGCCGGTTGTAGATTTTCGGCACCGGCTGGAAGAACTCCAGCGCCTCCTCCACCGTCATGTCCAGCACTTCCCAGATGTTTTTGCCCTTGTACTTGACCTCCAGCGTCTCCCGGTTGTAGCGCTTGCCCTTGCACACGTCGCAGGGGACGTACACGTCTGGGAGGAAGTTCATCTCGATTTTCACCAGACCGTCCCCGGCGCAGGCTTCGCACCGCCCGCCCCGGACGTTGAAGGAGAACCGCCCCGCTCCGTAGCCCCGGCTGCGGGCGTCCTCGGTCTTGGCGAACAGGTCCCGGATGTCGGTGAAGAGGCCGGTGTAGGTGGCGGGGTTGGACTTGGGCGTCCGGCCAATGGGAGACTGGTCGATGCAAATGACCTTGTCCAGATATTCCTCTCCCTCCAGGCCCAGGTGCTTCCCCGCCCGGCACTTGGCCCGGTTCAGGTCGGCGGCCAGCCGCTTGTGGATGATTTCATTCACCAGGGAGGACTTTCCGCTGCCGGAGACCCCCGTGACCACGGTGAAGGTCCCCAGGGGGACGGACACGTCGATATACTTCAAATTGTTCTCGTAAGCCCCCCGAACGGTGAGGAAATTGCCGTTTCCCGGCCTGCGCTGGGTGGGAACGGGGATCTTCTTCCGCCCCGCCAGATAGTCGCCGGTGAGGGAACCGGGGGTGTTCATCACTTCCTCCGGCGTCCCGGCGGCGACAATCTCTCCGCCGTGGATGCCCGCTCCCGGCCCCACATCGATGAGGTAGTCGGCGGCCCGCATGGTGTCCTCATCGTGTTCCACCACGATGAGAGTGTTGCCCAGGTCCCGCAGGTGCCGCAGGGTGTCCAGCAGCATGGCGTTGTCCCGCTGGTGGAGGCCGATGGAAGGCTCGTCCAGGATATACAGCACCCCCATCAGCAGAGAGCCAATTTGCGTGGCCAGCCGGATGCGCTGGCTCTCGCCTCCGGAGAGGGTGCCCGCCTTCCGGTCCAGGGTCAGGTATTTCAGCCCCACCGACTGCAAAAAGCCCAGCCGGGCGCGAATCTCCTTCAAAATCTGCCCGGCGATCTGCTGCTTCTGACCGGACAGCTCCAGGTGGTCGATGAAGTCCAGCGCCTGCTCTACCGGCAGGGCGCAGAACTGGTCGATGCTCAGACCGCCCACCGTCACCGCCAGCACTTCCGGGCGGAGCCGCCGCCCCTGACAGGTGGGACAGGGGCACTCGCTCATGCACTCCTCCAGCTCCCGCTTGGCTCCGTCGGACTGGGTTTCCCGGTAACGGCGCTCCAGGTTGTTGATGATGCCCTCAAAGGGCTGGTAGAGCGTCCCCCGGCCACGGGGCTGGTCGTAGTGGAGGGTCAGCTTCTCGTTTTTGGTGCCGTAGAGGATGATGTCCTTCACCGGCTTGGAGAAGGTTTTCACCGGCGCGTCCAGCTTGAATTTGTACTTTTTCGCCAGCGCCTCGAAGTACATCCGGGAGATGCTGTCGGACTTGATATTGTTCCAGCCAGGGGCTTGAATGGCCCCGTCCAGGATGGAGAGATTTTCGTTGGGGATGACCAGCTCCGGGTCGGCCCGGAGCTGACTGCCCAAACCCGTGCAGGTGGGGCAGGCCCCATAGGGGTTGTTAAAGGAGAAGGCGCGGGGGGACAGCTCCTCGATGGAGATGCCGCAGTCCTCGCAGGCGTAGTTCTGGGAGAAGGTCATCTCTTTCCCCTCCCTGGGCAGGTCGATAATTACCAGCCCGCCGGAGAGATTGGCGGCGATTTCGCAGGAATCCGTCAGCCGCCGGACGATGTCCTCCCGGATGACCAGCCGGTCAACAACAATTTCAATGCGGTGCTTGATGTTTTTGTCCAGCTTGATTTCCTCGGACAAATCGTAGAGGCTGCCGTCGATGCGGACCCGGACATAGCCAGAGCGCCGGGCGCTCTCCAGCACCTTGGCGTGCTCGCCCTTCTTGCCCCGGACCACCGGGGCCAACACCATGATGCGGGTGGCAGGGGGCAGCGCCATGACCTGGTCCACGATCTGGTCAATGGTCTGCTGCTGGATCTCCTTGCCGCACTTGGGGCAGTGGGGGGTGCCCACTCTGGCCCACAGCAAGCGGAGGTAGTCGTAAATCTCCGTCACCGTTCCCACGGTGGAGCGGGGGTTCTGGGAGGTGGTCTTTTGGTCGATGGAGATGGCAGGGGAGAGGCCGTCGATGTAATCCACGTCGGGCTTCTCCATCTGGCCCAGGAACATCCGGGCGTAAGAGGACAGGCTCTCCACATAACGCCGCTGCCCCTCGGCATAGATGGTGTCGAAGGCCAGGGAGCTTTTTCCGCTGCCAGAGAGACCGGTGATGACCACCAGCTTGTCTCTGGGGATGGAAATATCAATGTTTTTCAGGTTGTTGGCGCGGGCGCCCTTGACAAAAATGTGGTCCTGCATGATAACTCCTTGGATAAACCATCCTGTAAAATATATTTTGTAAGCATTTCAGCTCTTAGCTTTTAGCTATTAGCTTTGTGGTTCCTGGCATTACGTGCTACGCTTACCGTCTGCGTTCCTTTCCAAACGGCTGGATTCGTTCTTAGCCTTTATTTATAGCTGCTCACTGTTGGTTTGTAGCGCCTGACTACAGGCAGGGAGCAAAGCGGAAGTGCCGCTTGACGGCGGAGAAGCGCAGCTTCGCAGGGAGGGGCAAAGCCCCGGAAGTGCTGCTTGACAGCAGAAGTGCCGCTTGACGGCAACAGCTAACAGCTAATTGCTAACAGCTCATCAGCATGGCTGATTCAAAGGGATTGTCAGATTCCTGTTTTCCCTTGCACTCCGCCGCCCCTCCGGGGTATACTGGAGGTAACTTCCACGTACCGGAAAAGGAGGCCCCATGGAACGCACAAACAGCCAAAAGGGAAAGCTGCTGACGCTGCTGCAAATTTTCACCCAAGAGACGGACGAGCAGCACCCGCTGAGCGTCCCCGCCCTGCTGGAGCGGCTGGCGGACGCCGGCATCCAGGCGGAGCGCAAAAGCGTCTATGAGGACATTCACACCCTCCAGCGCTATGGCTACGACATCATTCTCCAGCGGGGGCGGGGCTACTACCTGGGAGAGCGGGACTTCCAGCTGGCGGAGCTAAAGCTGTTGGTGGACGCAGTGCAGGCCAGCAAGTTCATCACGCCCCAAAAGAGCCAGGACCTCATCGACAAACTGGCCCAGCAGACCTCCCGCTATCAGGCCCGCGCCCTCCAGCGGCAGGTCTATGTGGCGGGCAAGGCCAAGAGCGCCAACGAGCGGGTCTACTACACCATCGACGCCATTTACGAGGCCATCGGCCAGAACAAACAGGTCTCCTTCCGCTACTTCGACCTGAACCAGCGCCGGGAAAAGGTCTACCGCAAGGGCGGCGCGGCCTATACCGTCAGCCCCTACGCTCTGGTGCGGGACAACGACAACTATTATCTGGTGGCCTACGACCAGACCTCTGGCCGTCTGCGGCACTACCGGGTGGACAAAATGGACCGCATCACGGTGCGGAAAGAGGCCCGGCTGGGCCGGGCGGTCTACGAGGCGGAGGACCCCGCCCGGTACACCGACCTCCACTTCGGCATGTTCCAGGGGGAGGAAAAAGAGGTTGTGTTGCGCTGCCAGGACTGGACGGCCCATGTGCTCATCGACCGCTTCGGGGACAATCTGGAGATGTACCCCGATGATGGCCCCACCTTCCGGGCGGTGGTACGGGTGGCGGTCAGCCCCCAGTTCTTCGGTTGGCTGTTCGGGCTGAACGGCGGAGCCGTCGTTTTGGCCCCGGAGCCGGTGCGGTTCCAAATGGAGCAGATGCTCACCGCGCAGTTGGAACAGTATCAAAAAAAGCAGGAGTGAGTTTCTCTCACAGCGTCAGCGTCTCCAAATCGTCCGGCACATAGAGATTTCCCCGGAAATACTCTCTGCCCTCCGCCAGATACAGTTCCTTGCGGCGGTCCAGATTTTTGTCCTCAGTGTGGTAGAGCAGCAGGTTCTCCACCTCCAGCCGCTGGGCCAGCTCACAGGCGTCTTTGACGGTGGAGTGGTGCTTTTCGTAAGGCTTGAACACATCTGCCTGGCTGTGGAGGCAAAACGCCTCGTGGAGCAGCCAACTGCTGCCCCTGGCGTAGTCCTCGGACTGGGCGTGGCAGGGTTCGTCGCCGCAGCAGGTCAGCTTTTTCCCCGGCTCCAGCTCCATGGAGAAGCCAAACTGCTGGTCCTTGTTGGAGTGGATATCGAAAAAGGTGGTGGGGCGGCCCAGAATGTCCAGCGTCTCCCCGTCCTCCACCGGGACGATGTGCAGCCGGGGGCCGATCATGGCGGCGTGCTTTTTGGCCAGCAAAATCTGCGCCATCTGGTGCAGCAGACCGACCAGCTCCTGGTGGGCGTAGATGACCGCGTCGCCGGAGATGTCCCCCTGACACATGGCCTGGCAGAGCTTCCGCATCATCCAGGCCACGCCCATGATGTGGTCGATGTGCCGGTGGGTGACGAAAATCGTCCGCAGCGTCCGCCAGTCGATGTCCGCCAGCTCCAGCTGCCGCAGCAGGCCGTTTCCGCCGCCGCCGTCTACCAGAAAGTTGTTTTCCCCGTCCCGGAGGACGAAACAGGTGTTGTAACAGCGGGTGACGGCGGCGTTGCCCGTCCCCAACATGGTCAGCTGCATAACGTTCTCTCCCTTTTCACTTGATTCTCTCTCAATATTCAAACCCGCAGAGCGGGCAGCGGCTATAGTCGAAATCGTGTCTGTTGCCGCACTGGGGGCAAGTGCGCTGAGCCGTCCCCGGCGTGGAGACGTTCTGCTGCTCCGGTTTGTACAATTCCAGCTTTCCACAGGAGGGGCAGCAGTACACATCCGCAGCGAAGCCGCTGTGAAGGACTTCCTTCATCACCTGCACCCTGCCGGTGCGGATAAAAACAGAATCCTGTTTGAACACTTCACAGCCGCAGTTGGGACAAAGGCGCTTTTTTGTGTTGCTCATCATCATAGCCTCCTATATTTTTACGTTTTTAACGTTGTAACGGTCATCTTCCCATTTTACAGGATTTTCATCAATATATTGAACTGTGCGGAGGTATTCGTCCTCATCTCGGAGAATGTGGTCGTAAAAGGATTTTTGCCAGACAGAGAAACCAGCGCGTTTGGAAATACGCCCTTTTGTCTGGTTAATGATTTGCGATATTGTAGGGGCGGCCCGTGGCCGCCCGTCTCTGGAACCGCCTTGGGCAATGGCTAAAATGATATGCACATGGTTGGGCATGATAACATATCGTTCCAACGAAATCATGGGATATGCAATGGGAATACGGTGTAGTTCTTCTTCCACCAATATTCCAACGGGTGACAAAGCTGGGCGGCCAAGGGCCGCCCCTACAGGTGGTTGCGGTTCTTGCGGCCACAGGATACAGGATTTGTCTATCGTGCAAAAAGTGATAAAATACCATCCTGCTTTGCTATAATCCCATCCATCTAACCGGATTTTCTTTCTGCGCGGAGTTTCCATTACTTTTTCTTTTCTCCCCGCAGGGTGATAATTTGATCCCGCAATGCCGCAGCCAGCTCGAACTCCAGCCGCTTGGCGGCCTCCTGCATCTCCTTCTCCAGCTGAGCGATGGTCTGTTCCGTCTCCTCCTGGGTGCGGCTGCCCCGCGCCGTGTCCTCGTCCACCGCTTTGGACAGCTCCAGCAAATCCTTAATTTCCTTGCGGATGGTCTTGGGGACGATTCCGTGGGCCTTGTTGTAGGCGTCCTGCTTCTCCCGGCGGCGCTGGGTCTCCTCCATGGCGTTTGCCATGGAGGGGGTGATTTTGTCGGCGTAGAGGATAACCTTACCCTCGGCGTTCCGCGCCGCCCGGCCAATGGTCTGGATGAGGGAGGTCTCCGACCGAAGGAAGCCCTCTTTGTCCGCGTCCAGAATGGCCACCAGCGACACCTCCGGCATATCCAACCCCTCCCGGAGCAGGTTGATGCCCACCAGCACGTCAAAGACCCCTAGCCGCAGGTCGCGGATGATTTCCGTGCGCTCGATGGTCTCAATACTGTGGTGCATATACTTGGCCTTGATGCCGGTTTTTTGCAGGTACTCCGCCAGGTCCTCCGCCATTTTGATGGTGAGGGTGGTGACCAGCACCCGCTCGTTGCGCTCCACCCGGGCCAGAATCTCCCCGGTCAGGTCGTCGATTTGGCCCGTCACCGGGCGCACCTCTACCTCCGGGTCCAGCAGGCCGGTGGGGCGGATAACCTGCTCCACCACCTGGCCGGAGCGTTCCCGCTCGTACTGCCCCGGCGTGGCGGAGACGTAAATCACCTGATTGATGCGCTCCTCGAACTCTGGGAACCGCAGAGGCCGGTTGTCGAAGGCGCAGGGCAGGCGAAAGCCGTAGTCCACCAGCGTGGTTTTCCGGGCGTGGTCGCCGTTGTACATGGCCCTCACCTGGGGCAGGGTGGCGTGGCTCTCGTCGATGAACATCAGGAAATCTTTTGGAAAATAGTCCAGCAAGGTCAGGGGCGGCGACCCCGCGGTCCGCTGAGAAATGACCCGGGAGTAGTTCTCGATGCCCTGGCAGTAGCCCAACTCCCGCATCATCTCCATGTCGTACTGGGTGCGCTGGCGGATGCGCTGGCTCTCCACCGCCTTGCCCTGCTCGTCGAAGTAAGCCACCCGCTCCCACATCTCTTTTTCGATTTCCTTCAGCGCCACCTCCATCTTGTCCTTGGTGGTGACGTAGTGGCTGGCGGGGTAGATGGCCACGTGGTTCAAAATGCGGGTGGGGGTGCCGGTGACCACGTTGATCTCGCTGATGCGCTCCACCTCGTCTCCCCAGAACTCAATGCGAATGGCGTGGTCCTTGGCGTAGACGGGGAACACCTCCACCGTGTCCCCCCGGACCCGGAACATGTTCCGGTCAAAGGCGATGTCGTTGCGCTCGTAGCGGATCTCCACCAGCTTGTTCAGCAGCTGGTCACGGGGGTACTCCACGCCGGTGCGCAGGGAGATGACCATGTTCTTGTAGTCGATGGGGTCGCCCAAGCCGTAGATGCACGACACCGAGGACACCACAATGACGTCCTCCCGCTCGAACAGGGCGGAGGTGGCGCTGTGGCGCAGCCGCTCGATTTCATCGTTGATGCTGGCGTCCTTCTCAATGAAGGTGTCCGTGTGGGGGATATACGCCTCCGGCTGGTAATAGTCATAGTAGCTGACGAAATACTCCACCGCGTTGTGGGGGAAAAACTCCTTGAACTCCGCGCAGAGCTGGGCGGCCAATGTCTTGTTGTGGGCCAGCACCAACGTGGGCCGCTGCACCCGCTCGATGACCTTCGCCATGGTAAAGGTCTTGCCGCTGCCGGTGACGCCCAGCAGCGTCTGCTCGTCCAGCCCCAGCTCTACTCCCTGGGTCAGCGCGTCGATGGCCTCCGGCTGGTCGCCGGAAGGGGAGTAGGGGCTTACCACTTCAAATTTCGGCATACGGCCCTCCGTTTCAATTTGCAATGTGCAATGTGCAATTAGCAATTATGTGCTTTCTTCCAGCGTCTCCCGCCGCGGGAAGGCTGCACATCATCCTTTGCTGCAAGATACCCTCTGCCTTTGAATCCGCCATGTGCAAAACCCCGCTGCGGTCAAGCGCCGCCGCCTGATGGCAGAGGCAAGAGGGGTGGTCAGTTACAAAACGGCAATTCTTCGAGAAAAACCTGCGCTATGCTGGATAAAAAAGCCGCAGCGTTGGGTTTACGCCATTGCACATTGCAAATTGCTAATTGCTAATTGTCAAATCATCAGCCCCGACTCCCGCATGGACACATAGTCGTCGTCCGCGAAAATCAGATGGTCCCGCAGGTCGATCTCCAAGGCCCGGAGGATGCTCCTGCAACTGCGGGTGGTGGCAATGTCTGCCTGAGAGGGCATGGCCAGGCCGCTGGGGTGACTGTGGGCCAGCACCACCCAGGTGGCCCGGTGGCGCAGAGCTGTCTCGGTCAGCAGGCGGGTGTCCAGCCCCACGGCGTTGTCTCCGCCCTCGCCCAGGAAGTCGCAGCCCAACACCCGCCCCTTTTGGTCCACAGAGAGAAGATAGACCTGCTCCCGCCGGACGCCGAAAAAGTAGGGCCGCAGGTACTCCGCCGCCTCCTGTTCGTTGCGAACAATGGCCTCCGCCTCGTTCTCCCGCTGCCAGCAGCGGCGGGCCAGCTGGGGCACCAGCTCCAACAGCACCACGGCGCTGTCCCCGATGTCCTTCACCTGGCGCAGCTCGTTGGGGGAGGCAGTGAGGACACCGGACAGGGAGCCAAACCGGTTGATGAGCTGGTGGGCCAGCAAGTTGGTGTCTTTCCGGGGGACGGCGTAGAACAGCAGCAGCTCCAGCAGCTGGTGGTCGTCCATGCCACGCTCACCCAGCTCCAGGAACCGCCGCTTCATTCGCTGCCGGTGACCGGCGTGGAGGTTTTCCTGACGTTCCATCGCCGCGTCCCCCTTCGTTGTAACAAAAATACACAAAATATCCTTTGCAATGTGCAAAAAGCGCCTTCTGTCGCAGTCCTATGCGCCGTGTTCCGGTCTCGCGTCATTGCACATTGCTAATTGCAATTACCGCGCTCCGTACTGCTCCAGATACGCTTCCATCTTGCCCTTCATCTCGTCATCGATATACACCTTGCCATCGATGGGGCGGTTGTGCAGGAAGTCGATGATCTCCCGGACGGTGACGATGGGCCAGACCTGGATGCCGTAGTCCTGGCGCAGCTCGTCCAGGGTGGAGCAGTCCCGGGTGCCCCGCTCCATGCGGTCCACAGAGACGAACAGGGTGGTGATTTTCACGTCGGCCACCTGGCGGAACAGCTCAATGCTCTCCCGGACGGCGGTGCCGGCAGTGACCACGTCCTCCACAATGGCGATGACATCGCCGTCCTGGGGCTTGTAGCCCACCATAGAGCCGCCCTCGCCGTGGTCCTTGGCCTCCTTGCGGTTGAAGCAGTAGGGCAGGTCCCGGCCATAGTTCCGATAGAGGGAAGCGGACCCCGCCACCACCAGGGGGATACCCTTGTAAGCCGGGCCGAACAAGGCGGTCACGTCGTCGCCCAGATGGTCATTCATGCAGGCGGCGTAGTAATCCCCCAGGCAGGCGGCCTGAGCGCCGGTCTTATAGTTGCCGGTGTTGACGAAATAGGGGGTTTTCCGGCCGGACTTGGTGACGAAGTCGCCGAAGGTCAGCACGCCGGAGCGCACCATAAAGGTGATGAACTCTTCCTGATAAGTCATATTACAGTCTCCTTTGCAGGGGTGGTGTGGTTATCGAAAGTTTGTACCACTCAGTATACCACCCGCTCAACGCCGACACAAGAGGGAAATTCACCGAGAAAAGAGACGATATCCATTGATTTCCTCTCCCTTTCCCCAACATCCGGCGCGCAGGCGTCCCGGCCCGGCTGGTGCGGCATCCCTCCGCCTTCGTTTTCTCCATTGCCACGGAATTTGCCGCCCGGGGACAGGTTATTTTTGTGCATCTGTCTATAATTTTGCAATTTTTCATTTTTCTTCTTGCATTTTCATTCTCTCTGTGTTAAAGTCATTCTCGACAAGGACGTCAGCCTCCGCAAAAGCGTGGAGCTGGCGTCCTTTCCTGTTTCGGCTGCGTCACCTGAATTGTATTAGCACAATTTTGTAGGCGCATCGGCTCCATCCATCGTTCTATTTGGGAGGAAAAGTAAATGGACAGCACAACATTGTATTTTATGAATACGTTTTGGGTGCTGATGGGCGCCATTTTGGTGTTTATCATGCACGCAGGCTTCTCTTTGGTAGAGGTCGGCATGGCGCGCAGCAAAAACGCCGCCAACATCGCCATGAAAAACGTCATGACCGTGGCCATCGGCGTGGTGGTCTACTTCCTGGTAGGTTACGGCTTCATGTTCGGTGAGGACGTTGGCGGCATCATCGGCACCAGCAATTTCTGTCTGATGGGTTACACCGCCGCCACAGAGATCAGCGGTGTCAACGGCTTCGTCTACTTCTTTTTTGAAGGAATCTTCTGTGCAACTTGCGCCACCATCGTCTCCGGCGCTATGGCGGAACGCACCAATTTCTACGCCTATCTGTTTTTCTGCGCCATCGCCGCTTCCATCATCTACCCCATCATGGGCCACTGGATCTGGTCGGCGGACGGCTGGCTGAACCAGTTCGGCACCCATGACTACGCCGGCGGCCTCATCGTCCACGCCCTGGGCGGCTGCTGCGCCCTGGTGGGCGCGGCCATGGTCGGTCCCCGTATCGGCAAGTACAACAAGGACGGCTCCTCCAACGCCATCCCCGGCCACAACCTGATTTACGCCACCCTGGGCGTGCTGCTGCTGTTCTTCGGCTGGTTCGGCTTTAACGGGGCCTCCTCCCTGGACATCACCTCTGAGGCCACCTATATCTCCGAAGTCTCCACCTTCATCGGCGGCGCTGCCGGCGGCCTGACCGCTGCTTTCCTGACCGCCGTGCGCTACAAGAAGGTTGACCCCGGCATGGTTCTCAACGGCATCCTGGCCGGTCTGGTGGGCGTCACTCCCGGCGCGGACGTGCTCCTGCCGGTGCCCTCCCTCATCGTCGGCATCTTGGCCTCCACCGCCATGACCTTCATGGTTCCCATCGTGGACGAAAAGTTCCACATTGACGACCCGGTGGGCGCGATCTCCGTCCACGGCGTGGGCGGCGTTACCGGCACCCTCTGCGTGGGTCTGTTCTCCATGGACAGCGGCCTGTTCTACGGCTACGGCTTCCATCAGTTGCTGTGCCAGGTGGTGGGGCTGGTCACCGTCCTGCCCATCGGCGCGCTGCTGACCTTCCTGACCTTCAAGGTGGCGGGCGTTCTCTTCCACGGCATCCGCGTGGACGCCGAGTCCGAGGTCATCGGCCTGGACACCTCCGAACACGGTATGTCCGCCTACGGCGACTGAGCCGAAACGTGGTATTTGCCCTTGCGCAGGCGGCGTGTCTGTGCTAACCTGTAACACAACTGCCCCCAAAACCTGGCGGCAAAAAAGGGAGTGTATCGTTTATGTCTAAGAAAATCTATAAAGTGGAGATCGTCACCCGCCGTGAAAAGTTCCCCGCCCTGAAGGACGCGCTGAACGAGATCGGCATCGACGGCATGACCGTCTACAAGGTGGAGGGCTGCGGCGCTCAGGGCGGCCACCTGACCTATTACCGGGGCGTCAAGCGGGAAGTCCACCTGTTGCCCAAAATCAAGGTAGACCTGTTCATCTGCGAGACCCCGCTGGAAAAGGTCTTTGAGGCGGTGGAGAAAACTCTCCGCACTGGCGAGTACGGCGACGGCAAAGTGTTCGTGACCGAGTGCTACGACGCTCTCCGGGTCCGCACCGGCGAGCGGGGTGAGGCCGCCTTCATCGGCCCCTGCGAGTGCTGAGCGACTGACTGCAAAATAAATTAACACAGGGGACAGCCGGAAAGCGGTTGTCCCCTGTGTTTGTGCCTTTGTTAACGGGGCCGACGGAAAGTTTACAAACCCCAACGTTGACAAAAACAAAAAGATGATATATAATGTAAATAGAAAGAGGGCACTGTCCGGCAACGTTCAATCCCCTCTGGTGAAGAGGTAACCGCCGGTGTGGCTAACAGGGGTGGTTACTTCTTTTTGTCTTGGATGAACAGGTTGCAGACGCCGATGATGACGAGGAAAAGCGTCAATACCTCCATCGTACTCATGGGCAGCACCCCCTTTCCTGCGAACGGGGGCAAAAGAAGTTGCCCCTATAAAAACAGGGGACTTAACCGCCGCTGTGATGGACAGCGCCCTAGCTCCTTGAAGCTAACCTCAGTATACCATAAAATCAAAAAAAATGCAATATGTTGTGGTGTAGAAAAATGGTTCACACGCTTTTTCAATTTGCGATGTAAGATTCTTAGCCCGTGGCTTTGATTGAAAGTTTACAAACCCCAACGTTGACAAAAGCAAAGAGTTGATATATAATGCAAATAGAAAAAGGGCGCTGTCCGACAACGGTTAGCCCTTAGTGTTGTAAATAGTTTCTATGTTAAGAAACCGTCACTTGGCAGAGTGGCGGTTTCTGCGTTTCACGATGATCGTCACCGTATAGGCTCCGATGTGCAAGGTAATCCGCATAGCATCACCTCCCTTCGGGAGATGTGGCTAACCGCCGCCGTATAATGGACAGCGCCCAAGAATAAGATAACACACTATTTTACAAAAAGCAACAAAAAACGTGGGAATGCGGACAGTCCGCACTCCCACGCTTGCTTTTATCTGTTATTGTCCGTCTCGGAGTCCCGGAACACCTTTGCGGCCCGGATGAACTCCCGGAACAGGGGGTGAGCCTTGTTGGGGCGGCTTTTCAGCTCCGGGTGGAACTGTACGCCCACCATCCAGGGATGGTTGGGGACCTCCACAATTTCCACCAGCCGATCGTTGGGGGAGAGGCCCACCAACTTCAATCCGTTGCGGGTGAGGACCTCCCGGTAATCGTTGTTGAACTCGTAGCGGTGGCGGTGGCGCTCGTAGATGACCTCCTCGCCGCCGTAGGCGGCAAAGGTGCGGGAATCCCTGTCCACGATTTTGCAGGGGTATGCGCCCAGCCGCATACTGGCGCCCTTGTCATGGACATCCCGCTGCTCCGGCATCAGATCGATGACCGGGTGGGGGGTGTTGCTGTCCAGCTCGCTGGAGTGGGCGTGTTCCAGACAGGCCATGTTCCGGGCGTACTCCACCACCGTCATCTGCATCCCCAGGCAAATGCCAAAGGCGGGGACCTTATTGACCCTGGCCCAATGGAGCGCGTCGATCATGCCCTGAATGCCCCGGTCGCCAAAGCCGCCGGGAACGATGATACCGTGGACGCCGGAGAGGACCTCCGCCGCGTTCTCCTCGTTCAGCAGCTCGGAGTCCACCCAGCGGATTTTGATTTTCACGTCGTTCTCAATGCCGCCGTGGGTCAGCGCCTCCACCACGGAGAGGTAGCTGTCGTGGAGGGAGACGTACTTGCCCACCAGAGCGATCTCCACCTCGCCGTCCACCACGGCCTTGGCGCGGGCTACCATGGCGCTCCACTCGGCCAGGTCCGGTTCAGGGCAGTTCAGCGCCAGCCGCTTGCACACGGCGCGGCCCAATCCCTCTGCCTCCAGCATCAGGGGCACCTCGTACAGAATGGGCGCGGTCAGGTTGGGGATGGCGTTCTCCGGCGGGATGTTGCAAAACAGGGCGATTTTCCGGCGAATATCCGGGTCGATGGGGTCGTCCGCCCGGCACATGATGACATCCGGCTGGATGCCGATGGACAGCAGCTCCTTGCAGGAGTGCTGGGTGGGCTTGGACTTCTGCTCCCCGGAGCCGGGAATGGTGACGATGAGAGAGACGTGGATGAACATGCAGTCCTCCGGTTTCAACTCCCGGCTGATTTGCCGAATGGCTTCCAGGAAGGGCTGGGACTCGATGTCGCCCACAGTGCCGCCGATCTCGGTGATGATGACGTCCTTAGGGGAGCCGCCCTCCATGCGGTAGATGCGGCGCTTGATTTCATCGGTGATGTGGGGGATGATTTGAACGGTGCGGCCCAGGAAGTCGCCGTGGCGCTCCTTGTCCAACACGGTGGAGTAGA
>JAJBVG010000066.1 GCA_020859945.1 Clostridiales bacterium
CTCCTACCCCCGCGCCCAAGCCCGCGCCGGCCGTCAAAGTTACCCCCAGAAAACCCACCGAGGAGGAAATCGCAGCTATGGAAACCCTGATCAACGCCGATACCATCATCAACGGCTCCATCGTCAGCAAGAACGCCCTGCGTATTCAGGGCACCGTCGAGGGAGATGTGTCTACCACCAGCACCATGGACGTGTCCGGCGATATCACGGGCAAAATCGTGGCCAAGGAGCTGAATCTGAACAGTGGCACCGTGGAAGGCAACGTGAACTGCGTGGAGCACATGACCATGGACAGCAGCTCCATGATCCTGGGCGACATCTCCGCCAAGGAGCTGGTGCTGGATGGCAAGGTCAAGGGCAACGTCAACGTGGGCGGCGCGATCACCATCAAGTCCAACTCCATCATCTTGGGTGATATCTCCGCTGCCACGCTCCAGATGGAGCAGGGCTCCACGGTCTGCGGCAAGATCAGCATCACCTCCAACGAGAAGAAGATCGACGAGAATTTGTTTGTCCGCAAAAAGAAGCAGGACGATTGAGTTTTCTGCTTTCCCGAACAGGGGGAAGAATTTGAGAGAACTGAGGTGAGAGCGGATGAACCGCTTTGTAAAAATAGGGGCCTGCCTGCTCGCGTTTCTCCTTTTTGCCTATTTGATGCTGGTTGATTATCCTCAATTCACAGCGTCGCTGGTACCGGACGACAGCAGCACCGTAGGCGAAGAGCTGGAAGCGGTTGACAGCAGCGCGGACAGCTCTGTGGAAGAGATGGATGCGGAACCGGAGGAAGATTCCTCTGCGGCGGAATCCTCTGCGGAGGCAGTCGATGCTGAGGCGGCGGCGCTTGCGGCGCTGGAGGCCCAGGCAGCAGCGCTGGAACAGGAGCTGACCGAGCTGCGGGAACAGTGCGGCCCGACCCAGGTGGCCCTCTTTATCAACCAGAGCACCGATGTGGTCTATCAGGAGCTGTATCCGGCCATGACTGCGGCGGAATTCACCGGGACCATCGTGTTCCGGGACGGCGCGCTGACAGGCAACTACCAGATCATTGAGACGTCGGAGTTCAAGACCATGAACGGGGAAGGCTGGGAGTACGCCATCGGCGGCGACAGCACCGATATCGACCTGAACGGGACGGTCACGGCCCAGGCGTGGCAGACTTCGCTGGAAACCTATATCAAGGCGCTCCGGGCGCGTACCGGCATCACCCCCACCCTGTATGTGTTCCAGGAGGGGGAGTACCAGACCGCATATGACGCGGTCCTGGAGGAACTGGGGTATACCGCGCTGGTGTACAGCCCGCGGAGGACGCTGCGGCGGATACTTCGGACAGCGCCCTGACCAAACTGGTGGGCATCAACGTCTCTGCGGAGACGGACGCGGCGACCCTGCTGGAGGAGCTGCAAAGCTATCCCTGCGCCGTGCTGGTGGCAGAGGTAGATGAGGCGGCCTCCACGGAAGAGAACCCCTTCCCCTCGGCGGACTATATCGCGCTGTTGCAGGAGCTTCAGACAGACAGCAGCGTCACCATTACCACGGGGACAGAGGTACTGGAAGCCGCTGCCGACGGCGACCAGCAGGCGCTGCTGGAGCAGATTCAGGAGAAAGAAGCAGAGCTGGCGCTGTTGCAGGAACAGCTGGAATAAAAGCCGGAAAGCGAAGCGGATTTCCCACGTTTGGAAAACGTAATATGTTGTAATACAAGTCACAAAGGTACAATGGCAGCCGTCATTGTACCTTTGCGCGGTTTTGCCGCCGAATGGAGGAAGCGGAGATGGAATTGAGAAAAAACGACACCCACACCCTGACCATCACGGGATACGCCAGCAACGGAGACGGCGTGGGACACCTGGACGGCATGGCGGTCTTTGTGAAGGGCGCACTGGAAGGAGAGACGGTGACAGTCGCCCTGACGAAGGTGGGCCGCTCCGCGTGCTGGGCCAGATTGGTCCGGGTGGACACCCCATCGCCCGCACGTATCGAACCGGACTGCCCCTATTATAAGCTGTGCGGTGGCTGCCGCACCCGCCACATGACCTATGAGGAGGAACTGCGGTTCAAACGCCAGCGGGTAGACGACGCCCTCCACCGCATCGGTGGACTGGAGGTGTCGGTCTCCGCCATCCACGGCGCCAAAAACCCGGACCGATACCGCAACAAGGCGGTTTTTCCGGTCAGCCAGGACAAAAAGAACGGCGTTCAGGTGGGCTTCTACCGGGAGCGGAGCCACGATGTAGTGGACGTGGGTAGTTGTCTGCTGCAATCCGCCCAGGCGGACAAGGCCGGGCGCATTGTCCGCAAGTGGATGCACCAGCACCAGGTCCCCGCCTACGACGAGAGGACCGGGGACGGCCTGATCCGCCATGTGTTCGTCCGTACCAACCGGCGGGGGGAGTCGCTCATCTGCGTGGTGGTCAACGGGAAAGCGCTGCCTTTTGAGAAGGAGTTGGTGAAGGCCCTGCGGGTGGGCTGCCCCAAGGCGGTGGGCATCGTGCTGAACACCAACACCCGTCAGACCAACGTGATTTTGGGACCGCAGTATCGCACCCTCTGGGGCCAGGATTTCCTGGAGGACCGGCTCTGTGGCCTGACATTCCGGCTGAGCATCCCCTCCTTTTTCCAGGTAAACCGGGACCAGGCGGAGGTGTTGTACAACCTGGCGCTGGACTGCGCCGCGTTGACGGGAAAGGAAACTGTAGTGGACCTGTACTGTGGGACGGGTACCATCTCGTTGGTGATGGCCCGAAAAGCGGGGAAGGTCATCGGCGCGGAGATCGTCCCCGCAGCCATTCAGAACGCAAAGGAAAATGCTGCCCGCAACGGGTTTGCCAACGCCGAGTTTCTCTGTGCCGACGCGGGCGAGGCTGCCCAGGAACTGGCCCGGCGGGGCGTCCGGCCCGATGTGGTCTGTGTGGACCCACCCAGAAAGGGCCTGGACCCGGCGGTGATCGACGCCATTGCCGAAATGTCGCCCCAGCGGGTGGTCTACGTCTCCTGCGACCCCGCTACGCTGGCGCGGGATTTGAAGGCGCTGGCGGAGCGGGGGTACTGCGCGCAAAGGGTCGAGGCAGTGGATATGTTCCCCAGGACGGGGCATGTCGAGACAGTAGTTCAACTGTCCCAACAAATTACGAACGATATTATACAGACGAAGCCAACGAGCCACTGAAGAGAGAACTGAGATTCTTATGAAAACCGTAAAAGTAGTAGCTGCGGTGATCCACAGCGACGACAAAGTTTTTGCCACGGCCCGCGGCTATGGCGACTACAAAGGCCGCTGGGAGTTCCCCGGCGGGAAAATTGAGCTGGGCGAGACGCCGCGGCAGGCGCTGGAGCGTGAGATTAGGGAAGAGCTGAACGTCCAAATCGAAGTGGGTGAGCAAATCGGGACGATTGAGTACGATTATCCCACGTTTCACCTGTCAATGGACTGCTTCTGGTGCGTCATTTCCGCTGGAGAGCTGGTGCTCAAGGAAGCGGAAGCAGCCAAGTGGCTGGGCAGAGAGGAACTGGACAGCGTAGACTGGCTGCCAGCGGATCGGGAACTAGTTGAACTGTTGCGAAACAGCCCAATTGGTGGCAATCCGTAGGATAGGCGCACAGAAGGACAACAGCCCAACAATCCTTACAAAACTGTTCGTTTTCAGCCCGGCAAATCTCCCTTGCCGGGCTGCTTTTTTGCTTCGTCTCTGGTATAATGGAGACACTATACGGGACGCACACAGGGCAAGAGGACCGGCAGCCACGCCGTTGGGGGGAAACAATATGTATCGTATTTACATCGTTGAGGACGACCGGAGCATTGCGGAAGGCATTGACCGGGCACTGACCGGATGGGGCTTTGAATGTCACATTGCCAGCGCCTTTTCCGACATCCTGACGGAATTTCAACAGGTGCAGCCCCATTTGGTGCTGCTGGACATCATGCTGCCCTTTTACAACGGCTACCACTGGTGCAGCGAAATCCGCAAAATCTCCAAGGTGCCGATCATCTTCCTCTCCTCCGCCGCGGACAACATGAACATCGTTATGGCGGTCAACATGGGCGGGGACGATTTCATCGCCAAGCCCTTCGACCTGGGCGTGCTGACGGCCAAGGTACAGGCGTTGCTGCGGCGGAGCTACGACTTCGTGGAAAGCCCGGTCCTCACCCACCGGGGGCTGACGCTGCGCACAACGGACCAAAGCCTGTGTTACCGGGGACAGAAGCAGGAGCTGACCAAAAACGAATACCGCATCCTCCTGACGCTGTTGGAGCGCAAGGGCAGCATCGTCTCGCGGGAGAAGCTGATGCAGCGGCTGTGGGAGACGGACAGCTTCGTGGACGACAACACCCTGACCGTCAACGTGAACCGCCTGCGAAAAAAGCTGGCTGGGCTGGGGCTGAGCGACTTTATCACCACCAAACACGGCCAGGGCTATATGGTGGAGTAGGATGAAGATTGGCGACTATTTGAAGGAAAAAACACCGTTTCTGCTGCTGTACGCCCTGATTTTTGCATTGCTGACGGTCAGCTTCACACTGTACCTTCTCCCGGTCCTGGCGGTTATCTACCCTATGGGGCTGGGGCTGATTTTGGTGATAGGGTATCTGTTTTTGGACTACAGAGTTGGGAAAAAACGCTTTGCCCAGCTTCGGGAGCTGGAGCGGAAGATTCAGGACTTGCAGCGGCAGATGTCAGACGAACAAACCAAAGCCCAACAGCGGATGGACTATTACAGCGTCTGGGCGCACCAAATCAAAACCCCTATCGCCGCCATGCGCTTGCAGCTACAGGGCCAGGACAGTGACCTGAGCCGACAGTTGGGGGTGGAGCTGAACCGCATTGAGGGCTACGCGGACATGGTAATGACCTACCTCCGCCTGGACGGAGACGGCACCGACTATGTGTTTCGCCAGCAGGACCTGGACGAAATCGTCCGGGGCGCGGTCCGCAAATTTTCCGGGGAGTTCATTGCGCGGAAAATCAGCCTTAACTATGCGCCGCTGAATCAAACCGTCCTCACCGACGAAAAATGGCTGTCCTTTGTCATAGAACAGGTTTTGTCCAACGCCTTGAAATACACCCCAGCGGGAAGCGTTTCCATCTACATGGAGCCGGAACAAGTTTTGTGTATCCGGGACACTGGCATCGGCATTGCACCGGAGGATCTGCCCCGTATCTTCGAGCAGGGGTTCACCGGGTACAACGGGCGCACCGATAAAAAGGCCAGCGGCATTGGCCTGTACCTGTGCAAACGGGTTTGCAACGACCTGGGCTGTTCCATCTCCGCAGCGTCTCAGCCGGGGAAGGGGACAGTGATCCGGCTGCACTTGAAAAAAGTGCCGCTTGACGACAGATGAACAGCTGGGACGGTGACAACGACCGAAATCTTACAATTTGGTTATCCACTTGAATCAGCCGCTTTTTTAGTGGCTAGTGGCTGGAAAGTGAGCGCTTCTGCTAAAAATTCCATATTTGTAGGACAAAACTGACACCAGACGATAAGCACTATCCCCTCTTGCCTCCCCTGAAAGGGGAGGGGGACCATGCGAAGCATGGTGGAGGGGTTTCAGGCACATGGCTGGATGAAAGAGGTAGCCATATCTTACAAAAACGTAAGCATAATGTAAGGCAAGTCGATGGTTTGGCAATTTCTCTTTTGCTATACTGACAGCATCAAAGGAGGAATCAAACATGTCATTGTTACAGGTCACAAACGTCAAAAAGGTCTATACCACCCAGCTGGGCGGTCACAGCGTCGAGGCGCTGAAAAACGTCAGTTTTGAGTTGGAGGAGGGGGAGTACGCCGCCATCATGGGCGAAAGCGGCTCCGGCAAGACCACCCTCCTGAACATTCTGGCCGCTCTGGACAGGCCCACCGGCGGAACCGTGCGGCTGGACGGCAGGGATTTGAGCAAGGTGAAGGAGTCCGCCATGGCGGAGTTCCGCCGGGACAACCTGGGTTTCGTCTTTCAAGACTTCAACCTGCTGGACACCTTCACTCTGGAGGACAACATCTATCTCCCCCTGGTGCTGGCCGGAAAGTCCTACGGGGAGATGACGGCGCGGCTCAAGCCCATCGCCCGGCTGCTGGGCATCACGGAGCTGCTGAAAAAATATCCCTACGAGGTCTCCGGCGGCCAGAAGCAGCGGGCGGCAGTGGCGCGGGCGCTGATCACCGACCCCCGCATCCTGCTGGCGGACGAACCCACCGGCGCGCTGGACAGCCGGGCAACCGATGAGCTGCTGCGGCTCTTTTCCCAAATCAACGCCCAGGGACAGACGATTTTGATGGTGACTCACTCTGTCAAGGCCGCCAGCCACGCCAACCGGGTGCTGTTCATCAAGGATGGGGTGGTGTTCCACCAGCTCTACCGGGGAGAGCAGAGCAACGAGGAGCTGTACCAGAAAATCTCCGACACGCTGACCATGCTGGCGAGGGGAGGAGGACTGGAATGAACCTCGGCCTATACCCCAGGCTGGCCCTGACCGGCATCCGCAAAAACCGCCAGCTCTATTTTCCCTACCTCCTGACCTGCGCCGGGATGGTGTTCCTGTACTTCATCATGGCGTCCCTGGCGGCGTCCCCCATCGTGGCGGAAATCAACGGAGCCGCTACCACACAGATCCTGTTGGACTTGGGGAAAAACGTGATTGCCATTTTCGCCGCTATTTTTCTGTTCTACACCAACTCCTTCCTCATGCGCAGGCGGCAGAGGGAGTTTGGCCTCTACAACGTCCTGGGCATGAGCAAGGGCAACATCGCCTGTATTTTGCTTTGGGAGACGCTGTTCACCGCCGCTGTCGGTCTGCTGGGGGGCATTGCGTCCGGCGTGGTGCTGTATAAGCTGGCAGAGCTGGCGCTGGTGCGCATCATGCAGGGGGAGGTCACGTACTCCATCAACATCGTGTGGAGTGTCCTTCCTAAAACCGCCCTGCTCTTTGGCGGAATTTTCCTGCTGCTGTTCGTCGCCGCCCTGCTGCGGGTGCGGCTGACCGACCCCATCCAGCTGCTGCACAGCGAGACGGTGGGGGAGAAGCCTCCCAAAGCCAACTGGCTGCTGGGGCTGGCGGGGGTGGTCATCCTGGGCGCGGGGTATTACTTCGCCGTCACCATTGAGGACCCTATGGCGGTGCTCTTTGGCTTCTTCCTGGCCGTGGCGCTGGTGGTGGTGGGGACCTACCTGATTTTCGTGGCGGGAAGTGTGGTGCTGTGCCGCATTTTGCAGAAAAACCGGCGTTATTACTACAAACCCAACCATTTTGTTTCCGTCTCCTCCATGACCTACCGGATGAAGCGGAACGGAGCGGGGCTGGCCTCCATCTGCATTCTTGCCACCTCGGTGCTGGTGATTCTCTCGGCGGGAATCAGCTTAATTGTGGGCATAAACGATGTGTTTCGCCAGCGCTATCCCACCGATTTTAGTCTGGAGATAGGGAGCTATAGCCAACTGACGGAAGAACAGGAGCAGACCCTGAGGAACTTTGCCTCGGAGGGTCTGTCCGTCGAGAACGAGAACACTCGTACTTATCTCTATGCAACGGGTATTTTAGAGGACGATTCCTTGCAGTTTTCCAATATTTACGAAGAAAACCGCTCTCTCAGCGGATACTGGGATGTATACATCCTTGATCTTGCGGAGTATAATCGGCTCAGCGGTAGCACTGCCACCCTTTCGGATGGAGAGGTTCTGATTGCGTTCAACAACGAAACTTCTGCAATGGCAAATCTCACCGTTGAATCAGTTGGCACTTTTACAGTGAAAGAAACAGTACCTTATCTGACGGTAAGCCCAGGCTCTCTCGTATCAATCTACAATAAAGTCGTAATCGTTGCAGAGGATTTGGATATATTCTTGCCTTTGCTGGATATAGCAGAAGCAGGAGACACCCAGACGATTGTATATTATACATGGCAATATTCCTTTGATGCAGCGGAAAGCCTGGAAAAGCAGGACGCTATTTACCGAGAAAAGCAATCTGATTATACGGAGACAGTGGCAAGCATCATGGGAGATGTGGGCTATTATAGCAGCTTCGATTCCTTTGCCGACAGTAGGAACGACTATTATGGCTTGTTCGGCGGTATCTTCTTCCTGGCGGTGTTTTTCAGCGTGGTGTTCACTTTGGCCACGGTGCTCATCATCTACTATAAGCAGATTTCCGAAGGTTACGAGGACGCTGCCCGGTTTGAAATTATGCAGAAGGTGGGCATGACCCGGCGGGACATCCGCCGAAGCGTCAACTCCCAAATGCTCACCGTCTTTCTCCTGCCGGTGGGTATGGCCGGGCTGCATCTGATCTTTGCCTGTTTCATCGTCCGGCGGCTGCTGCTGATGGCCGCCCTGGACAATATGCCCCTCTTTGTGGGGACCGCCTGCGGCTGCTTCGGGGTGTTCGCGGTGGTGTACGCCGTGGTGTACCGCATCACCTCCAACGCCTATTACCGGCTGGTCAGCGCAAAGTAGTTGTTGGCTGTTAGCTATTAGCTTTTCGTTTGGTGTGGCGTAGGGGTTTCCCGTTGGAGCAAAAAATGTTGAAAAAGCAAACAAAATCACAAAAAACAAGGGCTGCACCGAGGAAATCCGGTACAGCCCTTGTAGCTTTCTTTATCGCTGCGCTGTGACAATGAACGACAGGCGTTAGTCCATCGTTCATTGCACACTGCACATTGCTAACTGCAAATTGTCTTACTCGTTCAGAGCCTTGGCCTCGGCGATGGCCTTCTCCTGAGCGGCGGCGGGGCACTGCTCATAGCGGACGAAGTGGAAGGTGAAGGAACCACGGCTCTGGGTCATGGCCCGCAGGTCGATGGCGTAGTTGCCCATCTCGGCCATGGGGACCTCGGCGCTGATGACCTGGTTGCCGCCCTCCACGGGGTCCATGCCCATGACGCGGCCACGGCGCTTGTTCAGGTCGCCCATGATGTCGCCCATGTAGCTGTCCGGCACAGTGACCTTCAGCTCGCCCACCGGCTCCAGCAGCACGGGGTTGGCGTCAGGCAAAGCGGCCTTGTAAGCCAGCTGCGCGGCGGTCTTGAAGGCGATTTCGGAGGAGTCCACCGGATGATAGGAGCCGTCGTACAGGGTGGCTTTCAGGTTGACCATGGGATACCCGGCCAGCACACCGTGGAGGCACGCCTCCCGCAGACCCTTTTCCACTGCGGGGAAGTAGTTCCGGGGCACGCTGCCGCCGAACACTTCCTCGGCGAACACCATATCCTCAGACTCGTCGTTCGGCTCGAACCGCACCCAAACGTCACCGTACTGGCCGCTGCCGCCGGTCTGCTTCTTGAACTTGCCCTGCTTGGAGACGGTCTTGCGGATCTTCTCGCGGTAGGGGACGCGGGGGGTCTCCAGGTTGACTTCCACACCAAAGCGGCTCTTGAGCTTGGCGCACAGCACGTCAATCTGGATGTCGCCCGCGCCGGAGACCACCACCTGATGGGTCTCGGCGTTGTTTTCCACGCTGAAAGAGGGGTCCTCCTCGTTCAGACGGTTCAGGCCCATGCCCACCTTGTCGTCCTGGCCCCGCTTGACGGGAGAGATGGCTTTGGAGTAAACCGGCTCCGCAAAGGCGGGCGGGTCCAGGCGGATGCCGTCCACGGAGAGGGTGTCGCCGGTCTTGAGCTTATCCATCTTGGAGATGGCGCCGATGTCGCCGGCGTTCAGCTCTTTCAGTTCGGTGGCCTTTTTGCCGCACATGGAGTACAGGCGGCCGATCTTCTCGTTGTCGCCGGTGCGCCCGTTGATGAGGGTCATATCGGGGGTCAGCTTGCCCCGCAGCACTTTCACATAGGAATATTTGCCATACTGGTCGGAGACGGTCTTGAACACATAGGCCACGGTGCTGCCCTCGGTGGAGACGGCAACCTGCACCGGCTCGCCGTCGGCGTCTACGCCGTTCATGGGGTCGGTGTTCATGGGATAGGGGCCCATGGTGATGAGGCCGTGGAGCAGGGCCTCAGTGCCCAGGCCGGTCAGGGCGCTGCCGCAGTAGACGGGGGTGACAGTGCGCTCTTTCACGCCGGTCAGCATCCCCTGGGCGACCTCTTCGGGGGTGAACTCATGGCCGTCGAAGAACAGCTCCATGAACTCCTCGCTGGTCTCGGCCACGTTTTCCATCAGGGCGTCGTAAGACTCCGCCAAGAAATCCTCCTTGTCGGCGGGTACGTCCATGGCCTTGCTCTTGCCGCCGGTGACGCCGTAAGCGCACTTGTTCAGCACGTCCAGCACGCCGTAAACCGCCTTGCTGTCATCCCACAGGGGGGAGACCACGGGGGTGACCTGGTTGCCGAACTTCTCCTTCATCTCGTCCACCACGGCGTTGAAGTCGCCGTTCTCCTCGTCGGTTTTGGAGACGTAGATGATGGTGGGGAGGTCGTGGGCGCGGGCCGCTTTCCAGGCCCGCTCCGCGCCGACAGGGACGCCGCCCTTGGCGGGCAGGACGATGACCACGGCGTCGGCCACGGTCAGAGCTTCCACCACTTCGCCGTCAAAGTCGAAGTTGCCCGGACAGTCGATGATGTTCAGCAGACAGCCTTCATACTGCACGGGGATGATAGAGGCGGAGATAGAGACCTGGCGCTTGATCTCCTCGGGATCATAGTCAGAAACGGTGTTGCCGTCGGTGGTCTTGCCCAGCCGCTGGGTGACACCGGTCACATTCAGCATACTTTCGGTCAACATGGTCTTGCCGGAGCCGCTGTGACCCAGCAGACAGACATTGCGGATTTGTTTGGCGGTGTAGCTCATAGCTTGTTCTCTCCTTAAAATGTATGTTGTTTCAAGTCGTACTCCCGCAAAAGGAGCAACTTGGGGATTCTGTGCCGGGGGAGTTCCGTTTCAAGTCATGTCCCATCATGCCCGGGGCAAGTCCGTTAGTCATTATACCTTAAAACCAAACGCTTTGCAATGGGTAAAACTGCGAAAATCAACAAAACTTTAAAAAATTCCATTTGAAAACGGTTTCAAATGACTGCTTTCCCGAAATCAACTCAGAGATACCGCTCCAAAGTGACGTTGATCCGCCCCTTTCGGCTCAAATTTCCCACCGAAACCAGCCGGCATTTGCCCTGTCCCCGCCAGGAGAGACGGTCCCCCTCCGCCACGGGGCAGTCGGTTTTGGTGACGGTGCGCCAGTTCACCGCCACCTTCCCGGCGGAAATGGCCTCCGCCGCGGCCTTCCGGCTGGCGGAAAAGCCCGCCGCCGCCACCGCGTCCAGCCGGAGGGAGGGGACGGTGTCGTGGAGGGTTTTCGCCACCGGCTGGGGAAAGTGCAGGTTGTCCAGCTCCACCGGCGACACATGGAGCTTTTCCTGCCCGGCGTGGGTCAGGTTCTCCGCAACGAAGGGAGTCAGCTCCGGCAGCAGCAGGATGTCGCAGCTGCCAGGAGATACCAGGATGTCCCCAATGGCCTCTCGCTTGACTCCCAGGCCCATCAGCGAGCCTAAAAAGTCCCGGTGGGTCAGCGGGTGAGCGGCGTACCAGGTGGCCCGGACAGCGGCGGTCAGCTCGTTGGGGTCCAAGTCTTCCGGTTCCTGCCACTGGGGGAGGAAGGCGCAGCGCACCCGTTCCGCCTCGGCGTAACCGCCGGAAAAGACGTGCTTGGCCCCGCCCACCGCGTCCAGCAGCGCCAGCACCAGCCCCCGCTCCGCCGGGGAGAGGAAAGCCGTCTGGGTGGGGACAGCGCGGGTGTCCGCCGCCTGGAGCAGGTCCAGAGCGTGGGACAGCAGCTGCCGCTCCTCCGGGGCAGCCGCCAGACGGCGGAGCAGTTCGGGTTTGTTCATGAAATCACCTCAGCAAAAGTTGGGCTGTTATACTTGCCCGTATTGTAGTGCAACTGGGGTCAAGAGAGGGCAGTTTTGCGCGTTTCCTAGTTCATTTCCGCGCCTGCGCTGTGAAATAAAAGGCCGCACTCCAGCCGCAAAACAGCCGCCTGGGACGCTTGAAAGACCAGGCGGCTTGTGGTATAATAATGGCCGCTAAATCGAACGGCAAAGGGGGGCTTTGTTTGAGAATTTCGACCAAAGGGCGCTACGCCCTCTCCATGATGGTGGACCTGGCCCAGCACCAGGAGGACGGCTACGTCTCCCTGCGGGACGTGGCGGAGCGGCAGGGCATCTCCAAAAAATATCTGGAACAAATTGTGCTGATTTTCAACCGGTCCGGCGTACTGAAAACCAGCCGGGGATTCCAGGGGGGCTACCGTCTGGCCCGCGCCCCGGAGGAGTACACCGTGGGGGAGATCCTCCGCATCACGGAAAACGGCCTCTCCCCGGTCCCCTGCGTGGACGAGGACGCGGAGGTCTGCGAGCGCAGCGCCGTCTGCCCCACGCTCCCCATTTGGCAGGGGCTGAACCGGGTCATCAACGACTATTTGGACGGCATTACCCTGCAAAATCTGCTGGAGCAGTATCGCAGCTGTTAGAAAGGAGCGGTTGGCTCAGAGCGAACCGCTCGGCGCAGCCGCCTCCCAGTGCTGGCGGCTGTCAAACCCCTCCGCCTTGAAATCGGAGTTCAAAAAGTCGATGCGGGTGGGGACCACCTTAATTAAGTGCATGACGGTGGGCAGCTTGCGCAGCGCCTCCACAGGGATATTTTTGTGCTGCGCCGCCTGTAGATACTCCGGGGAGAACGGCTCCACCAGCTCTGCCGTCCCCGTGACCTGCATCCCCTTCAACTTGCCGAAGCCCTCGTACTTGTCGAAAACCGCAACGCAGACCGCCGGATTGGTCTCCAAGCCAACGAACTTCTGCCCGCCCTCAGAGAACATCCACAGCGCGCCATGGTGCCAGGCGTATTCGATGGGGGTGCAGCGGACAAAGGCCCCGCTGCCGGTGGCCAGCGCGCAGGTGTTGTTGTCCAAAAGATAGCCCTCGATGGCTGCCCACAGGCGGTCCGGGGGCATTTTTGCGGCGTTTGGCTCCTTGTCGGTCCAGTAGGCTGCCGCCGCCTGATAGTCCTCGTGGGTCATTTCAATTCCTCCTGTTTGGTGATGTACCGCTCCACTGTCTCCATGACAGAGCGGAGGGTGGACAAATCGTTTAGCACGTCCCCCGTCTCCAGAGAGTGGTCGGCGTTGGAGACCAGATAGAGGGGCAGGCCCCGCTTTTCACACTCCGCCTTTATCACCGCTGTGTCCGCCCAGCTGTCGCTGGTGCCGTGAAAGACAACGCCCGGCTGCTCCTGAAAGAGGAACGTCTCGGCCACCGGGGTAAAGTAGACGTTGCGGGTGCGCAGTCCGTGCCGCTGGCCGTAGGCGCAGGCGATGGCGGTGCCGATGCTCTTGGAGAGGAACAACACCTCGTCGTACTGGGCGAAGTCCATTCCGCGCAGCAGGTCCTCCGTCTGAGCCAGCGCGGAGGCAAAGCAGGCTTCCATCTTCTCCCGCGAACCTTTAACGCCTGCGGGGAACCCGCCATAGGGCACGTCTGCCACCTGATACCCCTGGCTCTGAGCAATTTTTTTGCTGTAATAGAGCAGAGGCTTGTCCACGTGGTAGCCGATGCCGGGGAAAACCACCGCCAGCTTCATGGCGTTTCCTCCGGCAGCAGGTAGCGCAGCAGCGCTTCGCAGCCCTCCACGATGTCTGCGTAGGTGGAGGTAAACTCGCCGGTGTACCAGGGGTCGTCGATGTCCCGGGGGTAGTCCGCGAAGTCCAGCAGACGGCGAATTTTCCGGTCCGGGTCGCCGCCGAACTGCCGGAGCATGTAGCGCAGGTTCAACTGCTCCATGCCTAAGATCCAGTCGTATTTGTCATAATCTGCCTGGGTGATTTTCCGCGCCCGCTTGCCTTCGCAGGAGATGCCGTGGCGGGCCAACTCCCGCCGGGCCGGAGGATAGACCGGGTTGCCGATCTCCTCGCTGGAGTGGGCGGCGGACTCGATGAGAAACTGGTCCTGCAAGCCCCGCTTGCGCACCATGTCCTTGAAGATGAACTCCGCCATGGGGGAGCGGCAGATGTTGCCCCAGCAGACAAAGAGAATTTTGTACTTCGGTTGATTTTTCATATGGGATACCTGTTTCCTTCCGTTTGTGGTTTTCTATCCCCAGTATAACACAGGTTCGGCGGTTTGGGCAATAATAATAGCTATTAGCCATTCGCTTTTCGCTGTTCGCTCGTGTTGAACCAACGAACGGCGAAAAACTTGACAAGCAGCCCGCCGGGACGTATGATGAAGTGCAGGAAACGGATAGAACAGCGGAAAAACGGAGGTATAAACTTGACGATAAACGTTGCATACGGCCTGTTGCTCCCCCTGCTGGGGACCGCGCTGGGGTCCGCCTGTGTGTTCCTGATGAAGGACACGGTTCGGGACAGCATTCAGCGGGCGCTGACCGGTTTTGCCTCCGGCGTGATGGTGGCCGCGTCCATCTGGAGCCTGCTCATCCCGGCGCTGGAGCAGGCGGAGGACATGGGGACCTGGTCCTTCGTCCCGGCGGCGGCGGGCTTCTGGGCGGGAGTGCTGTTCCTGCTGCTGCTGGACCACATCACGCCCCACCTGCACCGGAACAGCGCTGACCCGGAGGGGCCGAAAAGCCACCTGAAGAACAACACCATGCTGCTGCTGGCGGTGACGCTCCACAACCTGCCGGAGGGCATGGCCGTGGGGGTGGTCTACGCCGGTTTTTTGGCGGGAAACGTGCAGATCTCTGCGGCGGGAGCGCTGGCCCTGTCTCTGGGCATTGCCATTCAGAACTTCCCGGAAGGGGCCATCATCTCCATTCCCTTGACCGCAGGGGGCATGAGCAAGCCACGGGCGTTCCTCAGCGGCGTCCTCTCCGGCCTGGTGGAGCCGCTGGGCGCGGCGGTGACGCTGCTGGCCGCCGGGCTGGTGCTGCCCGCCCTGCCTTATCTGCTGAGCTTCGCCGCCGGAGCCATGCTCTATGTGGTGGTGGAGGAACTGATCCCGGAGATGTCTCAGGGCAGGCACTCCAATGTGGGGGCGCTGGCCTTCGCCGCCGGGTTCACCCTGATGATGGCGCTGGACGTGGCGCTGGGGTAAGTACGGACCCGGACGAATCTCCTTGAAAACGATGAGCCGCAGACGGTGGAATGTACTGTCTGCGGCTTATTCTTTGCTTTTTTGCTTTTTGTCCATCGCCCGGCGCAGTGGAACGGCGAAACGGAGTTGTGATACTTCTTTTATACAAATCCTGCAATTTCCCGAAAACGGATTGACGAAAAACAGGAAAAAGGATATAATAAATTGAATTTGCGTATCACTTGTTTTGCAAAAGGGTGAACTGAAGGCGAATGAGTTCAAAATACAACTGTTTCGTGGTAAGTTCTGGATTTGTGGGCGCGGTGCTTGCCCACAAAGTGAAAAAGAGACATCGTTTATTTTCCAAATGATGCGTTTGTTCGGACCAATCTGGAGCAGGGGTGCCGTTTTTATGTTAAGTCCAAACCTTCCTTCCAACAAAACCAAACTGATCCTTCGCGTGCTGCTGGTCATCCTGCTGGCGTTCGTGTTGCTTGTGGGAGCGCTGTATGTGTTCATCCAGGTGAAGCTGGGAGCCATCAACCGGTTTTCCTCCGGCACCGATGGCGACGGGGATTCCAGTACCAGCGCCGTCAGCAGCTGGGAACCCACGGATTGGGCCGAGGCGGGCATCGCTACCAGCGTGGACGGCGTGGCCAACGTGCTGCTGGTGGGGCAGGACAGCCGCGACGGAGAGCGCAGCAACTCCGACACCATGATCATCCTCAGCATCAACAAAAACACGAACCAGATCTCCATGGTCTCCCTGATGCGGGACATCTATGTGCAGATCCCCGGTTACGAGAACAACAAGCTCAACTCCGCCTATCTGCTGGGAGGAAGCGACCTGCTGGACGAGACCATTGCCGTCAACTTCGGCGTGGTCATCGACTACAACATAGAGTTGGATTTTACCGGTTTTAAGGATATTGTGAACACCCTGGGGGGCATCGACGTGGAGCTGTACCAGGAGGAGGCCGACTATATCAACGGCAAGCTCAAGCAGGATACACTGACGGAAGGGGTCAACCACCTGAATGGGGCAGAGGCCCTCTGGTACGCCCGGACCCGGAAAGTGGGCAACGCCGACTTTGAACGGACGGAACGCCAGCGGGAAGTGCTGGAGATCATTTACGAGGATTTGAAAAAAGCCAGTTGGCTGAAGCTACTCCAGGTCTACGACAGTGTGGCGGACAATGTCACCACTGACATGACCAATAACCAGATTTTGAACATTGCGTTTTCCGCTTACAGCATGGGGAAAAACCAGCTGAACAGCTATCGGCTGCCCATCGACGGCACCTGGCACAGTGAGGACTCCGTGGGCGGCGTGTCTGACCCGCTGGTCATCGACGACTGGGAGGCTAATCAGCAGGCGCTGTGGAACTATCTCTACGGTGAGGACGGCGGGACGGATGCGGACAGCTCCGCAGAGACGTCGGAATAGAAATACAAGTGAGGGATCGTTATGTCAGCCAAACGAAAGAAAAACAACTCTGCCAACCAGGTCCTCAAGGTCCTGTTGATCGTGCTGCTGGTGCTGGTATTGATTGCAGGAGGGTTATTTATCTTCATTGAAGTGAAGCTGGGCGCCATCGGCCGTGTGTTCTCTAGTGACTATGCGGATGAGAGCACCGACATCATGGAGATCGAGGCCGTGGACTGGGGAGAGGCGGGCGTCGCCACCAGCGTGGAAGGCGTGGTGAACGTGCTGTTGGTGGGCCAGGACACCCGTACCGGCGAGCGGGAACGCTCTGACACCATGATCATCCTCAGCATCAACAAAAACACGGAGGAGATCACCATGGTCTCCCTAATGCGGGATTTGTACGTGCAAATTCCCGGTTACAGCAACAACCGCCTCAACGCCGCTTATATGTATGGCGGGTTCGACCTGTTGGACGAGACCATCGAGGAGAACTTTGCCATCGTCATCGACTACAATGTAGAGGTGGACTTCGAGGGCTTTAAGGACATCATTGAGACCCTGGGCGGCATCGACGTGGAGCTGACGGAGGCGGAGGCCGAGTATATCAATGGCAAGCTGAAACAGGACACCTTGGTAGAAGGGGTCAACCACCTGACCGGGGCAGAGGCCCTGTGGTATTGCCGCACCCGAAAGGTGGGCAATTCCGACTTTGAGCGGACGGAGCGCCAGCGCCGGGTGCTGGAGATCATCTATGAGGACCTGAAAGACGCCGGCTGGCTGAAGCTGCTCCAGGTCTATGACAGCGTGGCCAGCAGCATCACCACAGATATGAACAACACCCAAATCATCAGCATCGCTTACTCCGCCTACACGATGGACCTGAGCGAGATGAACAGCTACCGTATCCCTGCGGACAACACCTATTACAATGCCAACTTGGGCAGCGGTATGGAGGTGCTGATCCCCAACGACTGGGATGAGACCCGCGCCCTGCTGTACGATTACCTCTACGGTGACACGGAAGAGGAGACGGAGAGCGACACTGACGATTAAATCTGTATGCCTTTCCAGGACCGGCTGCTCCAATGGGGTGGCCCGGTCCTTTCTGTCCGTTGTAATTCAACACAGGATATGGTATAATCATGCTAGCAGGCCGCACAGCGGTTTTGTTCAGTATGCAGAAGAACGGAAACAGTGCTGAAACGTGGAGGAATTTGGCATGGACAGACTACAGAAACAGTTTGACTTTATTTTGGAGGCGGACAAGGAGAAGTTCATTGGCCGTCAGACCTATCTTTCCGACGGGCAGCGCAAGGAGAACGACGCGGAGCACGCCTGGCACCTGGCGCTGATGACGATTTTGCTCAGCGAGTACGCCAACGAAAAAATAGACGTGCTGAAAACCGTGACCATGGTGCTGATTCACGACGTTGTGGAGATCGATGCCGGGGACACCTACGCCTACGACGAGGTGGGCAAGCAGACCCAGCGGGCCAGAGAAGAAGCGGCGGCCCAGCGGCTCTTTGGGCTGCTCCCGGAGGACCAGGGAGAGAAGCTGCGTCTGCTCTGGGAGGAGTTCGAGGCCCAGGAGACGCCGGAGGCCAAGTTTGCCCGGACGATGGACAATCTCCAGCCCATGATGCTCAACGCTGCCAGCGACGGCAAGGCGTGGGTGGAGCATGGCGTTCACCTCAGCCAGATTTTGAAGCGGAACCAGCGGACGGCAGAGGGGTCGGAGGCCCTGTGGAAGTACGCGCAGGAGCAGTTTTTGCTGCCGAATTTGGAACGTGGGACCATCATAAACGATTGAATCGAACATTTAGCACATAAAAAGAATAACACACACGGCCCGGTGTACACAAACCTCAAAAAACCGCGAAAAAGC
>JAJBVG010000033.1 GCA_020859945.1 Clostridiales bacterium
TTATACCTCTCATTTACACCCATTTGTGCAATTTTTAGTTTTCAGATACGCCCTAATAAAATCTGCTAATATATTTCCGTGCCACAGCCCTTCATGGGAAAAGGTGAACCTTTGGAGCGGACACTTTTCAGCGGCCAATTTGCTAATCGGCAAAGCCGTCAACGGCTTTTTTCGAGTCGTTCGGAGGAGATTTGCTAATAAGGCTTTTTGACCTCTAAATCGTGCTGCTAATAAAATGCTCACGAATTAGCAAGCTGGACGGACTTCAGAACTTCTGCCAGCAGTTCGGGATTGCTGGTCAGGAGCGATGCAAGCGCGTTTGCATCTAAAGTCGGAGTAGCGGGAGCCTTGTTTTCCTCTGGAACAGGCTTCGGTTCGATGGGGTCAATGTTGCCTGCGTTATGATAGAAGTGTTCTTCCATCTGGGAAGCAATCGAGCGCCTGTCTTCATCAAGAATATGAGCATAACACTTTGTTATCATGTCCGGCGTACTCCATCCTCCATCGCCCTGAACAGCCTTCAGATCACCGTTGGACAGGCGGAGAATTGAACTGGCGATCCGCCCATTGAGACGGCCCGTCGGTTCTTTTTTGTATTCTTCCAGACCGCATCACAAATGTGGCGCAGTCTTTCCCCTCATAAAAACAGCTCACATTCCTTCCGGCTTGCACAAAGAACGCCGAGCGCTACTCCACCCACGCTGGTGATAACACGACCCAGTTTCTTTGCGCCGACAGGACAAACGGAAATGCACCGCATACAGTTGATACACTTTTGGGAGTCCGGATTCATCGTCACGGGATTGATTGCCCCAACGGGACATTTTTCGGCACAAAGACCGCATTTGACGCAGGCATCCGAAGCGTTCGGCGCCATGCCTGGGGTTTGCATCCCTGGTTTCTCCGGGATTTTGCCGGGAACTTTGGGAGTGGAAAAATCCGCACTGGTGAGCTTCTGGCGAATTTGAACTGCCATCTCCTTCAGCAGCTTTTCATCCTCTGCGTCTGGCCGACCGGATGCGACCTTCCGGGCAATCGAGTGTTCCGCCAGAGCAGCAACAGCGGCAACCGGTCTGAACCCGGCTTTGCCTGCGGTGTCCATCAGCTCAGCAAGGGTGTTGTCATAGGCGCGGTTCCCATAAACGCACACAAGAACTGCTCTGGCTTTGTTTCCGGATATGGCACACAGTCTGTCAAGCGCGGTCCGAGGAACACGCCCGCCGTAAGAAGGAACGGCAATCAGGGCAATATCATCCTCTGCAAGCGCTATTTCTGGAAATACAACATTCCGGTCACACAGGTCGATTTCTGTCACCTGTTCTGACAGACTGCGACTCAAAATGTCAGCGACCTTCTTCGTTCCTCCGGTCGGACTGAACGTGATTTCATAAAACTTCATGATGAGGCTCCCTTCATTATCATAAACAGAATAAGTATTTCTTATCGTGCATCCTGTTTGGCGTTGTTTTCATATGGAATGCATAAATGTCCATAAACCCGTCCATATAATTCCCGGTACAGTTCCTCCACCGCATGGTGTTGTTCCGTTTTTTCCTGTGTGTTGGGAACACCATCCGTGGAGATGAGCAGAATATTGTAGTCCACTCCAAACAGCAGACACCTGGAGTTTGTCCGTTTTGCGCCGTTCGACAGATAGAAACGAATGCGGCGTTCTCGTATCTGCCTCTCATCTTCCGACTTTGCTGAATCTGGACTTTCGGCCTCGATGAACACACCACTTTTTGCAGACACAGTTCCTTTCAGGCTTCGCAGAAACTCGCCGCCGATTCCCTGACCACGCAGTTCGGGAACAACAGCGAAGTAATCCAGCAGCGCATAAGAACCACTCTGAGGCAGAATATAACAGGCGTATGCAATCAGCTTGTCATCCCGATAATAGCCATAGCAGTCATATCGGCCTGCTTTCCGCATCTTCTCCATGGCAAACAGGGGGCGGCGCTCGCCACGGGGAAAGTCCTCTCTGATGTGTTCTTTGTAAACGATCCGCAGCTCGTCCGGCTCCAACCTTTTCAAGACGTTCACTTTGTCACCATCGTCTTTCCTGTTCTTCGCTCAGGATTTCTCTCGAATACGCCTGTACTCAGCAGCTTCAGCTTCAGTCGCTTTTCTAACAGTAGGAGTGCGAGCATCAGTAACTGCTTTCCACAGTCGGGACATCTCACAGGAGTCGAACTATCCGAAGAATATGCCATGCTGTCAAACGTGTAATTACAGTAATCGCAATGACAAATCAAAACGATCACACCTCCTCAATATCCGTTCTGCCAATTTTGCATCGTTTGTTATAAAGCGCTCTTAAAGCGTTCCTCAGGGATGCGCAGTCCGTCGTCAACAGCGATGTTCAAAGGGGGATGGGGATTCCCCAATTAGAAAAGCGCAGCGTGGTCTTTGGTAATACAAAGACATTACCTTTCACTTAGTGAAACGTACCTAAACACTTCAAAATTACTGTTATCCTGTCACATTAGTTGAATGTTTGACTGTGGTAACTCCTTGTAAATCTTGCAGGCAGGAATTCCATCGTTGCGCAGCATTTATCGGCAATGCACACGACCCACGCCTCCCTGTATTTGGGCGGTATGGGTGTCAATGGAAACATATGCCTCCGGATAATGTTTTCTTCGATGTCGTTGATTCCATAGTCTGCTTTTGCGTTGTCTGCTGCAATTATGGGATGCCTGTATCCATGCGTGACATAAGTTTTTACACTTTCATTCCTGTGGTATAAGAAATAATCATGGAGCAGAGCGCCTCTGACAAGAGAATCCGTATCAAATGAGAATGGCAGAGAATTGGCTATCGCCAAACTGACTTCGGCAACATGAACACTGTGGTCATACACCGTCGTTTCCCTGTGGTGCAGGAATGTTTTTTCTGATGCAAACCGCCCCTGGTGGGACAGATTTTGTATGGTCATCTGAATCTCTTGCACGTTGTAAACTGTAGGGCTCTTTTTACACTTGATCGCTATCATATTTACAGTATCGCTCCCCAACTACAATGCGAAGCTGACCACCTGCGGAGATTTTCAGCTGCATGGTTTTGACGTGCCCGTCATAGAAGTTTGCCTACTCATATTATATGGCCAATCTTTGCTTTCTGCAAGCTCTATCAGCGTGAATACTCGTCCGCAGCTTTGGTACTGAAAAATGAAAACGTAATGGTTGACCCGGACATTCTGGACGAAGAATGGGGCAGACTTCGAATTGACATCCCTGCCTTCCGCACGTTCACAGATTTTTTCTCTCGTAAGCTGCCCTGAACACTCCGGGCATTTCTTTGAATGGAACAGCAACGCCTTCATTCCTGACAGCGTGAAATCGTATTTGAAGCCGTTTGCTTTTTTCTTTTCCTGCATCGTGAACCATGCCTGCTTTTAGCTGGGATCGTGTTCCCATCCGTTTCAGGTCACGCCCCGCGAGGGGGCAACGCGTTGTTGTTGCCCGCGTTGCCGTTGTTGTTGTTTCAAGTCCTGCCCCCGCGAGGGGGCAACATCCCATCAGAAATCCCAGAAGCAACAGTGAAAGAGTTTCAAGTCCTGCCCCCGCGAGGGGGCAACATCCCATCAGAAATCCCAGAAGCAACAGTGAAAGAGTTTCAAGTCCTGCCCCCGCGAGGGGGGCAACCGTGGGTAGTGTACTATACTATGCGTTCGGCTATTGAGTTTCAAGTCCTGCCCCCGCGAGGGGGGCAACGCGGGAGACCTGGCACATTATGCCGGAGGAGGACAGTTTCAAGTCCTGCCCCCGCGAGGGGGGCAACCAAAGGCAGCCCCGCGCAGAGGTTGTTGCCGTCCCGTTTCAAGTCCTGCCCCCGCGAGGGGGGCAACCCGGCTGCGCCGCCGGGGAATTGACATCCAATATGTTTCAAGTCCTGCCCCCGCGAGGGGGGCAACCCATCCGTGCCGGAGGGCTGCGGAAAGACAAGGAGTTTCAAGTCCTGCCCCCGCGAGGGGGGCAACGGGCAGGCTTGGAGCGATGTGCTATTTCAACGGGTTTCAAGTCCTGCCCCCGCGAGGGGGGCAACAAGAAATTTGCAGCTGGATGAAAGTAACGGACAAGTTTCAAGTCCTGCCCCCGCGAGGGGGGCAACGCGATAAGCGCCGCCGGGTGGACAACCGCCCCAAAGTTTCAAGTCCTGCCCCCGCGAGGGGGGCAACCTGACCCAGGAGTGGAACGAGCTGGGCAAGAGCAGTTTCAAGTCCTGCCCCCGCGAGGGGGGCAACCCATTGGCCAGGTGACGCAGGAAATCAACTACCTGTTTCAAGTCCTGCCCCCGCGAGGGGGGCAACCCGGCCCGCGTCCGTTCCAACCGGCGACCTGTATGTGTTTCAAGTCCTGCCCCCGCGAGGGGGGCAACTTATTTTCCTGGCGCGGACATCCGCTGCCAGATGTTTCAAGTCCTGCCCCCGCGAGGGGGGCAACAACATGGTTCAACCCCTGGAGGCGGTACGCCCTCAGTTTCAAGTCCTGCCCCCGCGAGGGGGGCAACCGGGTGCAAATCGGGGAGGACGCAAGCGGCGACCACGTTTCAAGTCCTGCCCCCGCGAGGGGGGCAACAGCAAATTTCACCAAAAAGCCCTGCGCATTTTTGTTGAAACTTACTGTCTAGCTCCTCACATTTCAAAAAACGGGAGGAGAAAGCGGCCAATTACAAGGACAGCAGGGGTAAATGGCCGCCAAATTCAACCATTTCTTTGCGCGAACCTGCCGGAAAACGGAGGTTGAAAGGGGTTCGCGCCGGGTCAGAGGATAATGACCCCGTCCTGTTCAAACCGCAGATCCCGGCCCAGCGACTCGATTTTGGGCCGCCAGTTGCTGCCAAGCCGGTACAGCCGCACGGAGTCCTTTTCCGCGTCGATGGTCTGGGTCAGCTTCGCTTTCAGCGTCACCAGCTGCGCCGGATCGACAATCAGCTCAAACACCGAGTTTTGGACCCGGCAGCCGTAGGATTCGCAGATTTTGGCCACCTTGCGCAGCCGTCTGGCTCCGGCGGCGTCGGTGGTGTCTACATCGTAAGAGAGGACAATCATCATAGGCGTTCACCTCCAATGGAAGGGCGGGTATTCGTCCAGTTCGTCGCGGAGGACGCGGGCGAACAGCATGGCTTGGGCATGGGGGATCAGCCCGATGGGAATGGTCTCCTCCAGGAACGGATGTTGTATTTTTTCCTGCTTGCGTTTCTGCCAGGCGGTCAGCACCGTCTTTCGCCCCTCCTCGCTGAGCAAAACCGGGGGATTCAGCTGCTCAAAGCTCTTTTCCGTGATTTGTCCACGGTTGATAAGGGCGATGGCCAGCCGGTCACAGAGGGGCGCGCGCAGCTCCTCCATCAGATCCAGCGCCAGCGCGGGACGACCAGGGCGCAGGGTGTGCAGGAATCCAGCCGCTGGGTCAAGCCCTACCCCCTCCAGCGCGGACTGCACATCGTTTTTCAGCAGCGTATACAGGAAGGAGAGCAGCGCGTTGACCGGGTCCTCCGGCGGGCGGCGGTTCCGGCCTGAGAAGGTCAGCGTCTTGTTGTTCAGCATCGCGGGGAAGGCGGCGAAGTAGGCTGACGCCGCCGCGCCCTCCAGTCCCCGCATGGAATCCACCGAGAGGCAATCCCGCAGCTGGGCGGAAATGCTGGTGATTTTGTCGATGGCCAGGGTCAGTTCCGCCTCCCCCGCCTTATGCTCCCGCCGCATCCGCAGCAGAAAGGTCTTTTCCGAGGCCAGCTTGCCCAGCAGAAAGCTCCTGGCGTACCGGGTGCGCTGGTTCAGGTCCTCCATAGCGGCGAATTGCCTCCGCCGCAGGAGGATGTTTCCCTGCGCCGGTCCCTGTACTCTGCCGTAGAACTTTCCATATTCCGAGAAAAAACACAGGGCGATCCCCCGCTGTCCGCAGAAGGCGATCAGCGGCGTGGAGACCGTGACGTTGCCAAAGCAGCAGATAGAGTCGATGGTATTGGCGGGGACCCGCACCTTTTCCACGCCGCCCACCTTGACGGCAATGGCTTCGTTTTGCAGAAACAGATAGGTCTCCGGCGTCAGGATGTACAGGGTGTTTTTCAGCTGTTTCATGGCGATTCCTCCCCCGTTGTCAGGTCCCAGAGCGATTGGCAGTAGCCCTTTGCCGTGCGTTTCCACTTGGGCTGGCAGAGGGACAGCAGAGAGCATTTTTTGCACTTGGCGCTGTACTTCGCCGGTGGAAGGGCGTCCTGGGCCAGCAGCGCCTGGATGCGCTGGGCGGTTTCCACAGTCTTTTGCCGCAATGCGGCGGTGAGGGTCACCTCGTCCCGCCGATGGGAATTGATATAAAAGATAGCGCCCGCAGGGATGGTGCAGCCAAACTGCTCCTCCAGGCACAGAGCCTGGGCGCAGAGCTGGATATGGTATTCTTCCTCTCTCTTTCGCACAACACCATGCTTGTACTCCACTGGGTAGAGCTGAAAGGTTCCCTCCCCATAAGGGAGTGGTATCCCGTCCGGCGCGGCGCGGGCCTCCACGCAGTCGCATTTTCCGTTGACGCCCAGGGTTCGGGAGTAGACCGGCAATTCGTAGAGGAAAAGATCTCCCCCTTTCCGCTCCACCCTGGCGGTGTGGACCCGCTGGTGCTGGAACCGCCCGGAGGCGGTCTCCGCGTTCTCCACCCATGCCTGGTCCAATGCCAGCAGCCCGCACCGCCGGGGGCAGTAGCCGTACTGGGCCAGCCAGGAGAGGGGGAACAGTTCCCGGTCAGCGGAACAGCTCGGCATCTTCCGGCACCTGATTCCAGCTGATCTCGCCGTAGGGAGAGGTCAAAAAACCGATGTCCACCCCGGCGGGGCGGCGTTCGAGAGAAACCGTGGCGGTGTAGTCCCGCCAGGAGCGGGGGAAAGCCACCTCTGGCTTCTTCTCCACCTGCACCAGGTCAAAGAGGCGGTGGGCGGGGGCACAACCCAGACGGGCCTGATGCTTGCGCTGCTTCAAATCGGAATCCGTTCCCACGTGGCGGAAGATGACCAGGGGGGTGATGACCGCCATCTCCCCCTTGCTGGCGGAGCGGTCGTGCTCGTACATATTGAGAATGGCCTCAAAGAGGGCTTTCAGGTCGCTCTCGTCAAAACCGGTCTCCCTGGCCAGGTTTGCGCTGATGAATCCCCGGGCTTCGTAGAGACCGTAGGGGGTGAACTGCTTGCGGCCCATGGTGCGCAGGCTATCTATTGCGTGTGTATTTTCCCAATTTACGTACTCCTCAGAGGATTTCGCCGTAAACTCTTTTTTCTTTGGCTCAGCAGTTGCCATTCTGGTGATGGAAATGTCCCGGGTTTGGATGGGGTCCAGGGAGCGGGCGAAGGTCAACTGGACGGGGCCGCGGACCTGGCCTGCGTTGGGGCCGGTGGACATGACCGCGCCAAAGGTCCGCACGTCGTAGAACATTCCACAGGCGGCTTTCCGTCCCGCATAGACTGCGGGGGGATTCTCGTCGTTTAACGATACGTTCGCCAATTCTTTGGCTCTGGCAATGCCGGTGTTGATACTGCTGTTGGAGCGGACCAGCATTTCCATGCCGTCCTCCCCGGCGAAGGCGGTCTGCACATAGTTGCGGATGCGGCGCTTGATGGCCACGTCGGTGATGTAGCCGTGCATGTCCTGGGGGTCCATGCGGGGGGCGTTGCCCATATCCGGGTCACCGTTGGGGTTCCCGTTGCGGCACTCGATGTAAAACAAAAATTCATAGCGGTTTTCAATAGACATGGTAGTTCCTCCTTATTCTTCGCTTTCCTTGTTTTCCTTTGCTCCCTTTTTGGAATCAAGGACAGCCCTCTGCTGGTAAAAGCCCACTGCGAACTCGGTCTGCTGTCTCATGTTCAGGCTGTCGGGCAGCTGCGCCAAATCGATCTCGGAAAAAATCTCACTCAACATTCTTTGGTAGAAAATAGATGAGCCTTCCGACAGCTTGGGAAAATAATACTGCGAAAGAGCGGCCAGCCTGCCGATGACAAAGGCAGGGGTGGTGCTGGCGGCGCTGTAGTAACGTTCGACAACGCCAACATTTACGTTCATGGCGCGCTCCTGAATGGCGGCGTAAACGGCCATCAGTCGGCCACAGTTATAGGCCGCTGTATGGGGGGATGTGTTGATGTCGGTTCCCATGATGTTTTGTTCTCCTCTCTGCCGCTGGTCTCGCACCAGCCAGGCTTTCAGCAGTTGATAGGCCAACTCCTCTTCTTCGATTGGCAGTCGAACCGGGTCTTTTCGTACTTGCTTCTCTTTCTGCGTCTGGTCTGCTTTGTCACTTTTCTTTTTCGATTCGCTGGACAACATTCCTGAGCGAATATAGTTCAGGGCGCGGGAGGCCACCTCGTCCGGCAGGGGATTGCCGTTGATGATGGCGTCCAGCAGCCGCCCAGAGAGTGTATCCATGCGCTTCCGTATCTTTTTGGGGTCGCCGTCGAGTTTTATCAGACGGGTACACAGGTCCTCCAGCTTTGGGGGCTTCGTCCGGCCCTTTCCATCGGGACTGACCAGCATGAGGTCATCAAACCACTGGTCGATATGGGTGTACAGCTCCTCGAAGCTGCCCTCGTACCAGCCCCGCACCATCATGCGCCCGCCCGCGCCGGAGAGCGGCATAATGTAGTAGCGGGCGGAGAGCGGCGCGGTCACGTGCTCGCCGCTGTGGACGCTTGTAATCAATCTATTCGAGCTGTTCATGGCGGCTCGCTCCGCCTCGCCGTCGTCCTCCGTTTCCTCCGGGGCGGGTTCCGGCTCGTCCTCTTCGTCCTCGTCGCCCCAGTCGTCGTATTCCCAGGAGCCGCTCGTCATATCACGAATCAGGTCAACCTCGTCGGGGATCTCTCTGGAGTACCAGTGAACCAGCTTGGCGCCACAAAAGGGGGGAGCCTCGTCGATTAACTGGTTCAGTGCCGCGTTGACGGCAGTCATTCCCTCCTCGGAGACGGAGGCGTTGGCGCTCTGCTTTAAGCCGTAGGATTCGTAGGGAGATTTATCAAAGCAGAGAAAGGCGTCCTTGGAGGGATGCCCGCCTACGTCTTGCAGACCGCCTACCTTTGGGACGGTTTTCAGCGCCGGGGCCAGGTCGCCGGTGACGAGGCAGCGGGGCAGGTCACCGGAGGGGGTGTCGGCAAACTGTTTCCGAAATTCCGACCACCAGGCGGCGCAGCCGGGCGTTTGCTCCACTGGGGCGCCGTCCACCCAAAAGCCGATGGGAGCCGACCCTTTCAGCTTGTGCTGTCCCAGTGCGGCAACCATGGCATCCCGCGTTTCCTGGTCGCGGAGGGCCTGGGCAATCGCGCTGAATTTCGGTTCGTATTCCACACCGTCGTCCAGCATGGTTAGGAAAAACGTATGTTTGGTGGGGATGTTTTTGTCCTTCTTCTCGTCCTCCACCATGCACAGGGGGATTTTGGCCTTTTCCACCAGCGGGTTACAGTAGCGAGTGCCGTTGGCGATGGAGCCGATGTCTGGCGCGTTGACCGGTTCCGCGCCCTTCTCCAGTACCTCTATGCCGGTAAATGTCCCGTCTGCGGACAGGTGGATATATCCCTTCACCGATTTGGGCTTGAATCCCGGCTGGGCCGCCAGCTTGTGGTCCTGGGCGTATTGGGCCAGTTCGGTCAGCATGTCCTCGCCCCCTTTCCCGGTTTCAGCACCAGCGGGGAGTCGTAGGGCGGCACTTGAATGACGCCCCGCTCCATGCTGGCCCGGTAGAGGGAGACAGACGGCTCCGCCTTTTTGCCCACCTTCCATTTGTGCAGGTCGAACACATCGTAGAGCATCAGCCCCAGATCCATGCTCTCCTGGATGGGCAGTTCTCCCATGTCCCCCCACTCGTAATAGGCGGGGAACTCCCGCGTCCCCATCGAGGGCTGGAGAAAGTTCTGTCCCGTTTTCACCCGCCGCTCGAACTGGTCATAAAGATGCTTGGGTATGCCGCGGTATTCCGGGCGCAGCACCATCTCCGCCGTGATGCGGTAGCGCACGTCTTTTAGCACCACGGACTGGCGCTGGGTGCGGACCTTTTTAACATCCTCAATATCAATCAAGGATTTGGACGGATTGCTCTTGTTGTAGGACAGCTTTTTCTTGACCTCGTTGCGCTTGAAGGTGGTGAACTGGATGGGGTTCAGCACTTCGATTTTCTTCACCTGCCAGTAAAATTCCGGCGGTTTGGAGTAGATGGAGGCCAGCAGTCCCCGGATGCCGCTGGGGGTTGGCACCGGATAACTCAATCGCTCCACCTTACACTCCGGCTTTGTCCAGCAGGCAAAGTCGCCCCAGACGGTGATGACTGCCGGTGTGGTTGTTCGCATGGCGGTTTCTTCCTTTCTAAAAAATTCCATCAGACATTGCCCCGTAGAGAAGGCCCTGTTTTTTATCATACAGCTTGGGGTTATGCAGCATGTAATAGCTGGTAGGTACAACGCCTTTAACCTCATGGGCGTGATGGCATAGGCGCACGCAGTTCTGCTGCACCCATTTCACTTCCTCTTTGGAAATGCAGGAAACGATGAGTTCCCGCGCCGACCGGATGATTTCGCCAGTCAGTCCGTTACTGTCCAACTGGTCGCGGAGTTGCTCGTACAATTTCAGCTTTCCGGCGTAGGGGACGATGATCTGCACGCCTGTCTGGTCGATGATTTTGTACTGTCGCTCGGTTTCGGGGTAATCTTCGTCCCGAATGGCCTTACGCAGCCCCTTTTTGTCGCCTTGGTCATGTTCGTAGAGCAGCTGATAGTATTCGTCGATGTGGGACAGGTCGTTGCAGTCGATCTCGTGGCGGCTCAACAAATCAATCACAGTTTGTGCGCCGTGCTCATAGTCTGTTGGGGGGTATAAAGGCTGTCCCTCATCGGGCAAAAAGACTGTCATCTGCCCCTCTGGGCTGTCGCCGTTGCGGTTGCAACGCCCGGCGGCCTGAATGAGGGAATCCAGCGGGGCCAGCGCCCTGTAAAGAACGGGGAAATCCAAATCGACGCCGGCCTCCACGCACTGCGTTGCCACCAGACGGCAGGGCAGCCCCTCATCCAGCCGCCTGCGCACCTCGTCCAAAACATCGCTCCGGTGGGCGGGACACAGGTCGGTGGAGAGATAAAACACCTCTTCCTCCTGGTACAGGTCGCACAGGGCTTGTAGGAGGATACGGGCGTGATGCCGCAGGTTGACGATGACGCAGACCTGGGGGAATCCACGCAACTCCTCTGACAGGTCGCGCAGGGAGATTGGCTCCTCGAGCCGCCAATGCCAAGTCACCCGCCGGGTGGCGGCAAAGAAGGCAGGCGGGTCGGGAGCGATTTCACGGGGCGGCCAGTCCAAGCCGGGCCGGTGCTGAAAAGAGGGCTGGGTGGCAGTGGAGAACAACACCGTACAGCCGTAGTGGTCGCACAGCAGCTTGACCGTCCGCAGGGTAGCGTCCAGCAGACGCGGAGGGAGAGATTGGGCTTCGTCCAGCACGATGACGCTGTTTGCCAACTGGTGCAGGTGGCGGCACTGCCCTGCTTGGGCGGAAAACAGCGGCTCAAAAAAGCTGACGTTGGTGGTGACGATGCAGGGGGCGTCCCACCGCTGGGCCAGCAGGCGTTCGTCCTCCGTCCAGTGGACGTTGCTGTGCAGTTCCAGCAAGTCCGGGATGACCGCCCGGTAGTCCTTGCAGTTCTGCTCAATGAGGGTCAGGTAGGGCAGCACGAGAATGATCCGCCGCTTGCCCTTGGATTGACAGTGCTGGAGGGCGAAAGCCAGAAGCGCCAGGGTCTTGCCCAGACCGGTGGGCGCGGTGAGGGTGAACAGCCCCGGCTCCTCGTTCCCGGCCGCAAGACAGGCGTCAAACAATTCGTCCCTCATACGGTTTAAGGAGGGGGAGGCGGTGGAGGTTTGCTGTTTCTCCCGCCGGATATCCAGCAGGCGTTGGAGCGCCGCTTCCGGGTCCAGGGCCGGGCCGGTGTGTTGAATCAGATAACTCCGGTCAAAGTGCTCCGCGCTGGAACTCCAGTCCGCATCTACCAGGGCGGAGAACAGGAATCGTTGGAAGAGCATTTTGCTCAGCCGAGCGTCCTCTTCGCCCTGGAAGGACGGGGCCGGAGAGAGCCGCCGCTTGGCAAACTTTTTGCGCCACTCTGTCTTAGCCTCCTGGTATTCCTCCGGGCCGAACAGGGAGTACTCCCGGTTTCTATCATCCAGGTTTTTGCCTGTGCCTTTGCGGGCAGCCTCCAGTGAGTCGGCGTAGTGATCGTAGTTTTGCAGGTCGCTGTGGTGACTGGCTGCGGCGGCGGCCAACAGTTTTGCGGTGTCAGATTCTCGATACATAACAGTCAACAGCACACCCCCCGGCAGGGCGTGATTGACGCCGGTTTTTTTGTGTTCCAAAACCAGCTTGAAACGCTGAGAATATTTACCGAAATCGTGAGTTCTGCCGAGTATCTCCCCCCAATCCTCATACCCCAGTGGGGCGAGAAATTGGGCGCACAGTTTCCCGGTTTTCTTTAGATGGTCGGTAACGGTTTCTTGCTCACCGTCGGCGTTCTTGCTGCGGGCGTAATAAGTCATTTCCAAACATCCCCTCCTTTTTGGTCCAGTGTAGCAGGAAGAAATTGAAATGTCAAGTCATTTTTAACAATTCTGGTTATTAAGCATCAAAAATAAAATTGTGCAAATTGGATAAATCAATGCTTCCTGTTTTGCATCTCATCCTCGGCGGTGCAACAAACTCATTATCCCGAACTTTCCAATGGAACAGATGAATCCCATACGACCTATGAAAGCCATGTGTTTTCAGCGGGCGAGCAGGACCGCCGATGGGCATCGCGTGACAGTGAAGTACATAGCGGATTTGCGGACGGGTATTCACGCTGATAGAGCTTGCAGAAAGCAAAGATTGGCCATATAATATGAATAGGCAAACTTCTATGACTGGTACATCAAAACCATGCGGCTGAAAATTTCCGCAGACGGTCAGCCTCGCAATGTCTTTGTGTACAAAAGACTCGGCTCCGCTTATCTGGCTGGAGGAATCCCCAAACCCCCTTTTGAACATCGCTGTTGGCGATAGACTTCGCATTCCATTTACATTTTTATAGAAATCAGGTAACGTTATGAGTAAAGAAAATGATAAGGTCTTAGAAGCCTCCGTGGGTATGGCAATCGTTGACGCTCTGCCTGTGCTGTGCTTTAGCGCCTCTATGATTTTGATTGGGCAGATTTATCAGTCCGCTGCATTCATGGTTGGCGCAATCTTATGTGTGCTGGCCGGTGTCGGGAAGGTGCTGTGGAAGCTCATCCTCGCCATCGCCCATAAGGACGTTCCCATCCTGTTCCGACAGTTTCGCTTTCTGATGCCTGCCGGTTTTGTCCTGATGATCATCTCACTGGTCATCAACCGGCCATCGCTGGCGGCGCTTTGGAAAAACGTCTCATCCTTCCCATGTAACATTCTGTTCCTGATTGCCTTGGTCGGGTTTGTGGTCATGGGTGTTCTCGGCGCAAAGCTGGATTCCTCAAGCAAGAAAGCCAACTGGGTCGAGCAGATCGTCAACTTGGTTGCGGAGCTGTGCATCCTGTTTGCGGTGGTGATTATCTGGTATGGCAGCGATTATTACCATGCAGATACCGCACAGTATCTGCAAAGCACAGATACTGTCCAGGTAACAGAAATCAGTGATGGGCTGTTCTTCGATGGAAGCGGAACAGACACCGCCCTGGTTTTCTACCCCGGCGCAAAGGTGGAGTACACGGCCTATGCGCCCATCATGATGGAGCTTGCGGAAAACGGTGTGGACTGCTTCCTGCTGGAGATGCCGTACAACATGGCAATCTTCGGAATGAACCGGGCGGATGAGATTCTGTCTGCGTACTCTTATGAGAGCTGGTATATCTCCGGCCATTCTCTGGGCGGGGCAATGGCTGCATCCTACGCCGCAGGGCATACGGAGGAATTAAACGGCGTGGTTCTCCTGGCGGCATATGCCACAGAGTCACTGGATGATCTTCCTGCGCTGGCCATCTACGGCAGCGAGGACGGCGTTCTGAACATGGAGAAGCTGGAGACCGGGCGGCAATATGCCGAGGACTACACTGAGATTTGCATTGAAGGCGGCAATCACGCCGGGTTCGGCTGCTACGGTGTGCAGAACGGAGACGGCACTGCAAGCATCACCCAGGAGGAACAGTGGGCGCAAACTGTAGAGACCATTTTGGAATGGATCGGCCAATATTGAGGAGACGAGAGTATCTGCGCGTCCAAGCAGAGATTGCAAACAAAGAATTAACCAACTGCCTATATTTTAACAGTGATAAATAGGCAATAAGACAATAAGAAAGGCCCAGTGCAGACCATGAGCGATTTTAACGCCCACGATCTGTACCGGGCTTGTATTATTCCTGATGCAGCTTTAAGAGGATGCCGAGAAATGTAGCGACGCTTTTGCGGTTGTCTCCTGCATGGGTACACAGAACGCATCTCATATGTTCTTCGCAATCCACCGGCGTCCAGGCAAACTCTCCGGAAAAATCGTTTAGAAATCCCGGTGCAATGCACACGCCTTTTCCGGCAGCCACGTTCGTCAGTGTTGTGTCATGATTCTGACTGTTGAAATGCTTCACTCCATAGGTGCGAACAATGCGATCCTGCAAGACTCGGAGTGCAGGGGGTGAACCTCCTCCCACCATCAGGGTACGATCTTTCAAATCCTCCAGGTGGATGACTTCTTGTCTGTCCAAGGGGTCATCATTTTGGGTAATCAGATAAAAGTGACAGTCGTAAAAAGGATGAATCCGGATGTCCGGCACACGGCGGACATTCTCCTCGCGGTCAAACAGAATATCCAGAGAGCCGGAGGTAAACGCAGCCAGTCGTCCTTATGCGCCAAACTTCGGCGTTACCGACACATCGGGATACTGTTTGGAAAACTCAATCATAGCCTCCGGCAGCTTATTGAAAGCCGGCTGGCGTCAGAGTAGCACCCTTGCCGGAGCGCGCAAAGATTTTAAATCCGATTTCATCTTCCGCGGCCTTGATCTGATAAGTGATTGTGGACTGCGCTACATACAGATTTTCTGCCGCATGATTGAAATTCAGCGTTTTTGCAAGCTCTAAGATATATTCGATTTGTTTCGTTGTCATTGAAACACGCGCCTCTATTTAATCGAAAAACTCGATTAGGTATCGTATCTTTTAATTGGGCATTCATACTTTATCACACTATAATGGGCTTGTAGGGAAATCTTCCTTTTTTGAAGGAATCCATGCAGGAAAGGACCTCGTCTATTTTATTGATTTTATAGTTCATCTTTGTCTCCTCATCAAAGCAGAAATCACGCTTTCCGTTCATTTTGATACTCCCCATACTCGCAGCCAATATTATAAGCAGCTATGTCATCAATCAATGTTCTGCCGTCTTTGCCTTTCCGGTAAAGTCTGATTCGCCCGACACCGTTTCCGCCGTTCCAGAGACGGTTGTGCCGCTTTGTCCCGTCCGGGGCCTCGTAGTTCACGAGAAGCATATCAGACTTTTTACAGTGTACATCGGTCTCCATGACGACCTGTCGGTTTTCCTGGCGGACGTGCCACTGTATTTCGTCCTCTGTCTCCTGACAGGAGAAGTCCGTCTTACAGCCTGTCCAGAATTTTGAGAAGTTGAACTCATAAGATGCGCCCTCATAATAGAACGCCCCCAACAAGATACGATTCAGCGGAACGAAATAGATTTTCGGTCTGCCCCCGCCGATGTCAAAAACGCTGTTGTGCAACTCTTTTCCGGTCAGGTTGCTTACCAGATGGTTGGAGGAAAGCCAGACCCACGGGGAGGTAAAGTTTCTGCCCCAGTTTTTATCGGCATAGCCATAGCTTTTCTCCGGTATGACACGATAGGCGGCTCCATTCAGTGTAATGGTGCCGCTGTAGGCGCTTTTCATCCCTTCGGCGTGCCAATACATCTCGAACGCCTTCAGAAAACGCAGCGGCTTGCTGGTGCCATATCCCACATTGAAAGCAATCTGCTTTTCGATTTTCAAGTCCCAGGACAGTTCCCCGCTGTCACACATCCATTCAGGATGGGCGGTGGCTTCCTCTGCGCTGATGCAAACGCTGCCTGTCAACCGTTCATCCGAGGCAAAGCAGTCTCCGGCCTCGACAGAGTAAGGCGCTTTCCCGTGAATTCTCACATCCTTCCACGGGAAAAAGCGGTGAAGCTGGCAATGATCGTCGCCCCAGCAGCCGGCCTTCACCATCAGGTAGGAGGGGCGCACACCCTTTCCCTTGTTTTCAGGAAGCTGTCCAAGGGTCGGTTTCTCCTGTGCCAGCGCCGGATTGCAGGTGAAAAACTCGATAAAGAACGGCTTTTCCTCGCCGGTCACCTCATTGACAGCGGTGAAGGAGTGCCACCACCAGTCATAGCCCTTCTTCCGAAAGGGGCCGGTCAGCATAAATTCATTTTTTGCCGGGTCTTTTCGTTCAAATCCCATTTCAAAATGGCCCCCATCACAGTCTAAAAACAGATGGCCTTCACAATCAGCCAAATAATAATCAGCCAGAACGCGATGATAGGAATGGCATAATACCATTTCTTTGGCTTGCCATCCGCCCACAACCCTTCGCTGGCTTCCCTGCTTCGCTCCCACACGTCCTTCGGGATGCACCGGATCGTCAGCGCCGCCAGCGCTGGCAGGAGAATGACGTCATCCAGATACCCCAGCACGGGGACGAAATCCGGAATCAGGTCTATGGGCGACAGGGCATACCCCACCGTGATACCGGCAAACAGCTTTGCAATCAACGGGGAATCCTTATCCTTAAGGGCAATAAAAATCGCCGGTATATCGCTTTTGAGCCGTTTTGCCCTGCCTTTTAGCCCCATTTTCTTCACCTCGTATCATCGTTAGCCCTTCTTCTTGCCTTTTAACTTCTTCAGAAAGTCCTTCCTAGGCTCAGTCCCTGTCGGAATGTTTTTCAGCCCAGGCATATGCCGTTGCAACATGATGAAGGTCATCATCACGGTAAGGATTCCGACTTCATTCCCATAGAGACAGAAGGCGGGAATGAGGAAGGCAACGGGAATGAGAACAGCGCCGATGGGCAAATAGTGACTGACCAGAACCCCAATGCCACCAATCACACACGCCAGCAAACCATAGCCGAAGGAAATGCTGACAAGAGCGGCACAGGTGCAGGAGACGCCCTTTCCGCCCTTGAAGCGGTGCCAAATGGGGAAATTATGGCCGAGAATTGCTCCAACCCCGGCATATGCGGCAGCTATCGTTCCGGCAGCCGGGAATAAAACCATGCGGCAGAGCAGACAGGGAAGGAAGGTCTTGAACAGGTCTCCCACCAGCACCAGCGCAGCGGATTTTGCCCCATCCTGGGCTGCGATGTTTGCCATACCTGGATTGCCGGTACCTCTGTCAAATGAGCTTTTGCCGGTGAGTCTGCGTGAGACGACCTCGGCTGTCAGGAAATTGCCGCACACATAACCAATAAAAAGGCTCCATAACCTGAACATCGAATCCCTCCATCAGTTATCTCCATCATTTTGACCAGACCACGCTGACCGTGACTGCGATCATCATCACGGCGACCAGAAGCAATGGTATCATCCCGTCCACATACCCCTTCACACTGTCCAGGTTATAATATAGCAGATAGCAGACCAGGCTGATGATCGTTACAACGACGGTGACAACAAAGAATCCGATTGCCATTGCCCTGGACTGCTGCCCCAAAGCAAAAAGTCCGTTTACCTCCAGGAACATCAGCACTGTCCAACCAACGATGAGGAACAACTCCGTCGTTACCTGACGTTTCAGGATAATAGAGGTCGCCGCCAGCAGAACAACATAGGCAACAACACCGCCAATCAGCACCACAGTCCTGGGGAGCAGGGCCGCCTGGCTGTCCACATTGCTGCCTCGAACGATCTGAACCACTGCCGCTGTCCCAAACAGAAACGCAGGGATCAGCAGCCACCCGCTTTTCATTCCCTTGATAGCGCCTTCCGGCTTAAATGCGATCAGCCACCAGGCCAGATAGAACACGCAGCAGCCAACAAGAAGGAGGTTGCCGGTCAGCATCTGCCGGGTCTGCAAATCATACTGTGAAAACAT